>DASXSW010000120.1:0-8254 GCA_036505755.1 Binatia bacterium
AAGATGGCGGTGATATTCGCTGCGGCGCGATGACCCGCCATGTCGAGATCGAGGAGTCGCCGTTGCTGCGGGAAAAAATTCCCATGCTCTGCGAGGCGGCAAGCAAGATCGGCGATACCCAAGTGCGCAATCGTGGCACCATCGGCGGCGGTTTGATGGAGGCTGATCCTGCGGGCGATTATGGACCGATCGCCTTGGCGCTGAACGCCAAACTGAAATGCATCGGTCCGAAAGGGGAGCGAATTATCGCCGCGGAAGACTTCTTTACGTTCGCCTACACGACGGCGCTGGAGAGCGACGAAATATTGACTGAGGTGATCTTCCCACTCCCTGATAAGAACAGCGCTGGAATTTATTTGAAACTGGAACGCGTGGCGGGCGATTTTGCAATTGCCAGCGCCGCGGTTCAACTCGGTCTCGACAAGGAAGGCGCCTGTAACAATATTGGCATTGGCGTGACCGGCGCTGGCGCGGTGCCGCAGAAAGCGGAGACGGTGGAAACCCTGCTCCGCGGCAAGGTAATTACTCCGGCACTGATCGATCGAGCCGGCCGGCTTATTCAGGAAGGCGCCGATCCGATTGAAGACCTGCGCGGCTCGGCCCCATACAAAAAGAAGGCACTCAGCGCGATCTTGCGCCGAGCGATTGCGGAAAGTGTGCGGCGGGCGGAAGCCAAGCGGTCTTCGTAGGCAGGAGCACGATCTTGCCAAACTACGTCTGCTACATTGGCTTGCTGACAATTTTCTTGTTGTCTCCTGGCGTAGTCTTGGCTGCTCAGACTCAAGCACCGCGCGCCAATGTTACAATTGCCTATACTTCGATCTCACCGCAGTACGCGCCGGTTTGGATCGCTAAAGAAGCCGGCCTCTTCAAGAACAATGGGATTGACGCGCAGCTGGTTTACATGCGCGGTGGAATACTCGCGACCCAAGCGCTGGTGAGCAATGACGTGAACTTTATCAGCGCCGGTGGCGGCGGGGTAGTGGACGCGGTGCTGGGCGGCGCGGAAATCTTCATTGTCGCGAGTCCGATCAACCAAGAGCCGCAAGTCTTGGTTGCGAAAAAAGAGATCAAAGAGATCGCCCAGCTAAAAGGCAAAAAGCTCGCCGTGAACAGTCTAGCCGGTCCCTCGATATTGTCGTTGAAAATGATTCTCGCAGCCTCCGGGTTGGATCCTGATCGGGACGTGAGCTATTTGGCCACCGGTCCGTCTGCGAGCCGGTACGGGGCGCTGCAATTGGGACAGGTGGATGCAACGACGTTGACCCCGCCGTTCACGTCAGCGGCGCGCCGAGCGGGCTACACGTTTTTTGAGAATATTCCCGGCATGAAGGAAGCGGAATTGCCCAATGCCGCGCTGATAACCAGCCGCAAGTTTTTGAGGCGGAACCATTGGCGGCGGAAATGGTGATTAAGTCGGTGATCGAGGGTATTCACTTTTACAAGACTGAAAGAACCAAAACGCCCGTGATCCTGAAAAAGTATATGAAACTCGAAAATGCCGACGAGCTGCAAGAGACGTATAACTTCTACGTCAAGATGCTCGCGGAGAAACCGTATCCTACGGCAAAAGGCGTCCAGACCATTCTCGACTGGTCGAAAAGACCGGATGCACGGAAGGCCAATCCGGCGCAATTCATTCAGACAAAAGTGGTGGAGAAACTGGACAAGCAAGGGTTTATTGATGCGCTGTATCGAAAGTAGGTGGCGTTTTATGATTTTTCGAACTGTCAGATACATGGCCTCGCCCCTGTGATGACGCGGCGATCAAATTTCATCATAGTATTCATCGTTCTCATCTTCCTTGCCGGTTTCACCAGGAGCGTCGCAGCTCAACTCACGCCGATCAAAATTTCTTACGCCACGACTTCCGGCATTCGTTTGCCGCTCTGGATCGCCGAAGAGGCGCGGCTTTATGAAAAGTATGGTTTGGACGCCAAGCTGATCAATATTCCTTCGGGCAATACCGCCATAAGCGCGCTGGTAAGCGGCGAAGTGGATATCGTCAGCGGTTCAGGTTCTGCCTCCATCGTCGCTGCGGGCCGCGGCCTGCCGGTGGTGATCATCGGCAGCTTCGGTAGCACCACTTATAAGTTAGTCGCTAGCCCCGGCGTCACCGACTTGCGCGGCAAGGTCGTGGGCACGAGCCGCATCGGCAGCACCACCGACTTCGCGCTCCGCCGTGCGCTGTCGAAGCTCGGTCTCACGCCGGACAAGGACGTCAAGATTCTCGCGACCGGCATCGGCGAAGCGGACAAACGGATCATGCTCATGCTGCAAGGACGCATGGACGGCACGATCGGCAGTCCGGAAAGCATTTTAGCGGCCGAGACGCAGGCGAAGGTGAAAATAGAGATATTAGCCGATCTCGAAGACATGAAGATCTACAACACCGTTGGGGATCTATCGACGCGAACCGATATATTGAAAAACCGCCGCGACTTATTGCGTTCGTTTTTCATGGCGAGTAGCGAAGCGATTGCGCTCGGAAAGAAGAATAAGGCACTGGTGCAAAAGGTAATCACCAAGCAGATGAAGGTGACGGATCGCAAACGGCTCGATGTCATCTACGACGCCTCGTTAGGCCGGATGCCAAGCAAGCCTTACGCGCGCGAGGAGGCGGTTCAGCTGGAGCTCGAAAGCATCGCCTTCACCGATCCGCTTTTCAAAAACAAAAAGGCATCCGACTTTATGGATAGCAGCATCGTCGCGGAGCTCGAGCGCAAAGGATTTTTCGCGCAACTCCAGTGAGTGAAGGGGAACGGATCAAGTGTTGTGCCTTTTTTGGAGCGAAATCTGGAGTAGGGGTGGGTTTCAAACCCACCCCTACTCGATGCTCACTTTCGCGGTAAAGACAGCTGCGCAACATCCAGTCTTTTTTCAAATGAATTCGGAATGCAGGACAAAGGTGAAAACGATTCAATCTAGTTTCATCAGGCGCGCGGCGTTTCTGGTTGCCGTAATGATCAGTACCGCCGCCTCCCTTCATGGCGCGACCGTAGAAGAGCACCTCGACCAAATCAACCAATTTTCCGAAAAGACCAGAAGCGAGACGTTGGAAAAGGAAGCGCGCAAAGAAGGCGAGTTGGTCTGGTACGCCGCCATGGCGAGCGATCGCGCGGGCGAGCTGATCAAATGGTTCGAGAGCAAATATCCGTTTTTGAAAGTCCGATTTCAGCCCGGCGGCGCGACCCGGCAGATGGAGCAGCTCATGGTCGAGCATCGGACTAAAAAACACCGCGCCGACATCATCAACACGCGCCGCTCCTTCGTCGGCGTGATGGCGAAGGCCGGCGCCATTGCGCGTTATCGCACGCCGCTGCGAAGCGCGCTGCGCGACGGCTTCATCGATAAAGAAGGTCTGGTCAACGGCATCTATGCCCAGCCGAGGGTCTTTTTATTCAATACTCGCATGGTCCCACGAGAGAAGGCGCCGCAGTCTTTCGACGATCTCCTCGATCCACGCTGGAAAGACAAGCTAGGTATGGACACCGTCGATTACGATTGGCTTGCCTCACTCCTCGATTTTTATGGGCGAAGTAAGGCGCTAGAATTCGCCGGCAAATTGGCCAAGCAGCAACTTAATCTGCGGCGCGGTCCGACACTGCTCGCGCAACTGGCGGTGGCTGGGGAATTTCCCATCGTGATCGACGCATTTCCAGAAGAGATCATGCAGATGAAAAACGCCAAAGCACCGGCCGATTTTGTCTTTTCTGAACCGTTCGTGCCGGTGAAGACGCCGACAACAATTTCAATTTCTTCCGGCGCGCCGCATCCCCACGCGGCGGCGCTGTTCGTCGATTTTCTTCTTTCCAAACCGGGCCAAGACATCATGGTGGCCCAGGGGCGTTGGGCGAGCAGAAAGGATGCCAGTTACTTCGCCGACTTGAAAGGCAAACGAATGCAAATCGCTTCGCCCGAATGGGACGATAAGCAGGTGGAACTGATCAAACTCTACAACAAGATTTTCGCGCTCAATTGACCACGCGGCTTCGCTGGTCCCAAAGAAGTGTCATCAACGCTTCCGACCAGATTCTGGGACGTGCGGATGAGAACCCACTCTGCCAATTGTTCGGTCAAGTCAGCCGATGGATAGACGGGTGCCAGCATAGGCATGTAGCGACGCCGGCCGTCCTTAGAATTTTTCGAAGCGGCGGTCACAATCAAGCTTACACTTTAAATTCGAGTCCCGCAGCTTTGATTCCCTCGATGGCGCAAGCTCCGTCTTCGTCGGCGGTGCCGCCGCTGACGCCCGCGGAACCGATTATCTCGTTACCGCCCATGATCAATACGCCGCCCGTCATCACGGTTGCCAACCAGCCGTACTCTTTACTCGGCAGGCCGATCATTCCTTTCCATCTTGGCGTGAGAATGCCTTCGCGTGAAACGAGCTTGGTGTTGTAGCTGAAGACTCTCTCAGGCCGAACAGTAAAGCGTCTGTCGAAATCAGCTGGGCGCCGACTGAAATGTGGGCGTCCGGCGACAACGCCAAGAGTTCATAAGGGCGAAGTGAACTATCTCGTAGAGGCAACCAGTAGCGGCCTTGATGCCTTCATCGGTAACGCTCTTCAATTTGTTTACCACATCCAGGTGCTGTTCGGTCTCACACCGCGTCAGTATCTTATGTGGGTGGCAAAATTTATGCGCCGCGGGAAATACACGATGCGGAAATGTCTGCTCTGTGATCGGTTTTTGCTTCCCTGGACTCCGGCGAAAGACATAGTCCGAGTTGTAAGGGCAAGAGACGGTCGCTCGTAATTAGCCATTCGATTTCGTCTCCGAGCATTTTGGATAACTGACGTAGAACTAAAGTTCCCAAAAACGGTCCGGGTCGGACGTTACCAGTCGTAACAGAACGGTTCCACTTAGTAACAAATTAAAGAGGGTGTCCTATCAACAGAAATGGAGCTATGAACGCATATGAGATGCGGAACGGTGACGAAACGGTTGATGTGACCAAAAGGCCATCTGCTGGCGTTGGACCTTGAAACTACTTCCCAATCGGTTTGACGATTCAAAATCCTTCACAGGGGACGGAGATCAGCGCTCTGTTAGCAGTTGCATGTGTTTTAGCAGATAGCCGTAGTTGCGAGTTTGGCTAAGTTAGATTAAAGACTATAAGCACCATGCCGAAAGCAACTGCACAAAGAAAAACGCCGTGGGATCGGTCGTCATCTGTAGAAAAGGCGTGTCAGGTGCTTCGTTGTTTCACCCCCGGAAAGCCGTCGTGGGGTATCTCGCAGTTAGCACGCCAGCTCAAATTTCCTAAGAGTGGAATATTTCGGATCGTACGAACTCTAGACAGCCAAGGATTCTTGCGGCGTAAGGACAATGCACATGAATATGAATTAGGGTTTCGGATTTTTGAACTTACGGGAATAGTTTTCGGGGAAAGTAAATGGCTTAGTGGGAAGGCAGATCGCTATCTCAAGCAAATCAACGAGCGATGTGGCTTCCTGGCGTCGCTCAGAACTATGGATCACGACGAGGTCGTGATACTCGCGCAGATTGAAGCAACTCAGCCACTTAAAGTGGCTTATCCGGTTGGAACCCACCTGCCATGCAATCATGGGGCACCGGGAAAGCTATTGTTGGCCTATAACTATCCGGACGACGCAATCCGGCAACTATGGCGTAGAGGCAAGATTAAGAAACTGACAGAGAGAACGAAGACTGATGTTAAAGTGTTGCAAGCAGAGCTTCGGAAGATTCGGAGACTAGGTTACGCCGAAAGCGACGGAGAGTCGGTTCGTGGCACGGTTGGCTTGGCTGCACCTGTTTACTTTTCCAATGGTCAGGGAGCCGCCGCACTATGTATCAGTGCTCCTGAATCTCTGTGCACGTTAAAGCAACTAAGGGCTTTCATCCCAATGTTGACGGGAGCGGCTAAGAGACTATCGGTTGACTTAGGCTTTCGGAAAACAGGAACCTTGTCGGATTGACATCGACCAGTGGATATACAAGTTCGCATGGTGGAAGCTATCCTTAAAACGCGCCCCACGGAAAAAGCCTGACCAAGAAGCACCGCGCTTTTTTCCATCCTGCAAAAGGAGATTTTTCCTTCACCAACTCTCTCGTCTTTCGTCGAAAGACTTGCGGAAAAAACAATTGATAAGAAGGGGAGATTTCGATATCGTCAGGTCGGTACATATGTTGAACGTACGGTACATATGTTGAACGTACCGTCGGCATATAATTAATAACGAAAAAGAAATTAGGGTTCCGGCGAAACAGAAATGAGAGAAATCGTTATTGCGAGCGCCGCTAGAACGCCGATCGGCAGCTTTCACGGCTCATTAAGCGAAATTCCCGCGACGACGCTCGGGAGCATCGCCATCGCTGACGCCTTGCGACGGGTCAATTTGCCCGCGGCTGAAGTGGATGGGGTTATCATGGGAAACGTCCTGTCCGCCGGATTGGGCCAGGCTCCGGCGCGGCAGGCGGCCTTGGCGGCCGGGCTTCCTAAGGGGGTTCCCTGTCTCACTATAAATAAGGTGTGCGGTTCCGGGCTGAAGGCGGTCATGCTGGCGGCGCAGGCGATTGGCGCAGGAGATGCGGACGTCGTGGTTGCGGGCGGAATGGAAAGCATGACCAACGCGCCATATCTTCTGGAGAAAGCGCGCAGCGGATACCGGATGGGCGATGGCGTCCTGGTGGACTCGCTTATCAAGGACGGCCTTTGGGATGTCCATAACGACTTCCATATGGGCGCAGCCGCCGAGCTATGTGCCGGCGAATTCCAGGTTTCGCGCGCGCAGCAGGACGAGTTTGCGCTGCTGAGCTATGAACGCGCCCAAGCCGCGCAGCGAAGAGGGGACTTCAAAAAGGAAATCGTTGCGGTTGAACGACCGCGTAGGGTCGGTGGTGTCTCGGTCGTTGAGGAAGATGAGGAGATCGGCAAGTTAAACCGCGATAAAGTCGGCCTGTTGCGGCCTGCATTTCGCGAGCAGGGGACCGTCACTGCAGCGAACGCGTCTTCGATCAGCGACGGGGCCGCAGCGCTCGTCGTCATGTCGGCTGAAGCAGCGCGGAAATCAGGCGTCAAACCTCTGGTGCGAATTCTCGCCTACAGCGAGTTTTCGCGCGAGCCGGAATGGTTCACCATGGCCCCGGTCGAGGCGATCTCTTCCGTGCTGCGCAAGAGCGGCTACGACATGAACGGCATTGATCTGTTCGAAATCAATGAGGCGTTTGCGGCGGCTTCCATCGCGATCAACCGGCAACTGGGATTGAATCAAGACAAAGTGAACGTCCGCGGCGGCGCGGTCGCGCTTGGGCATCCGATCGGTGCCAGCGGCGCCAGAATTCTCACAACTCTGATCCATTCGCTAATTGATTTTGAAAAGCAAAGGGGCATCGCTTCTCTATGTATCGGCGGCGGAGAAGCGGTGGCGCTGATGGTGGAAAAGATCTGAGCCGGTCTATGACTTCGGGAATCAAGAAAGTGGGCGTGCTCGGAATCGGCCTGATGGGGAGCGGGATCGCCCAGGTCGCAGCAACTCAAGGCTTCGACACGGTTGTTGTGGATGTCAGCGAGGAGATTGTCAATCGAGGTATGGAACGCATCCGAGAGAGCTGGCGACGCCTGGTCGAGAGCCATGACCGATCGAGCGGAGCGCGCGGCATCACCGCCTCCGCAATGGAGCAGGCTGTCAGTCGTTTGAAGTCGGGGACGCAGCGGGACCTTTTGCTGGAACGCGACATCGTGATCGAGGCGATCGTGGAAAACGAAGCGGCCAAGAAGGGAGCCATCGCTATCCTCGACCAACTCGGCTATCAAGAGCTCTTCGTATCCAACACGTCTTCGATATCCATCACGCGCCTTGCGAGCGCCTACACGTACCCGGAACGGTTCATGGGGATGCATTTTATGAATCCTGTTCCGCTCCAACCCGGCTGCGAGCTGATACGCGGTTTTCTAACGTCGGATGAAGTCTGGAAAAAAATTACCGCATTTTGTCGCGAATTGGGTAAAGAACCTATCTTTTCCGAGGACAAAGCGGGCTTCGGTATTAATCGGATGTTCGTCCCGTTCCTGATAGAGGCGGTAAAGGTCGTCGAAGAGGGAGTCATGAGCTGCGAGGACGCGGATAAGACCTCTTTGTGCCTCGGGCACAAGATGGGTCCGATTACTTCCTTAGACTACGTCGGTTTGGACACAACGCTTGCGATCGCAGATGTTTTAGACAAAGAGCTGGGCCCTGCCTACAAAGCGCCCGATCTGCTGAGGAAGCTCGTGGCTGCGGGCTTCTGG
>DASXSW010000121.1:0-6675 GCA_036505755.1 Binatia bacterium
ACGGGTTCGCACATGAATTCGGTGGCGCCCGAAGATGCTGCGCGCTTACTGCGCGATGCGACGGTTTAGACTTTCCGCCGGTTGACTTTCCCGCGCCTGTCTTTGCTGGTAAAGCAGCGCCGTGGCCGCCGCAGCGCAAGCTGCTCCCGAAATTGCGATGGCCCTCGGCGTGCCGACGACATGAGCGACGCTGCCGATAAATAGAGTGCCAAACGACCACAGCCCTTTATCCATGAAATACAAGCTCAGCATGCGTCCCAACAAATCTGGCGGTGTCTCCATCTGAACCACGGAATTGGCCACAGCGCGAATGGCAATGTTACTGGCTCCGACCAGGATTAAGGACAACATCGATAAGGGTAACGAGCGGGAAAAGGAAAACAAAATCAGCGAGGCGGAAAACGCATAAACACTCATCGCCACGAAGTGCATGCGGCGGCGCAATCTGCCCAATGAGGCGATGCCCAGGCCGGCGATGACCGCGCCGATGCCGGGAGCCGCAAGCAGCAACCCGAAGGTCGACGGCCCGGCGTGTAGAATGTCCGTCGCGAACACCGGAAGAAAGCGCGAATAAGGCGTGCCGACCAGCGCTATAGCATAGGTCAACAAGATGATCGAAAATAAGCGCCGTTGGCCGAGCAAAAAGTGGTACCCTTCACTGACTTCCTGCCAAAACGGCGCTTCGACATTTACCTTGCCTTTGATTTGGGGAAATTCCATGACAATCAGCGTCGCGATGATCGTGAGAAAACTCACCGCATTGACAAATAAACACCCGGCGATGCCGATGATGCTGATGAGTATGCCGCCCAGGGAAGGCCCGATGATTTTGGCCAGATTCGCGATCGAAGAATTCAGAGCGATGGCATTCATTAGATCTTCGCGCGGTACCAAATTGTTGATCAACGAGTGGCGCGCGGTTTGATTGACGGTATTGACCGTACCGAGGAACAACACCAATACGAGGACGTGCCAGAATTCGATCCAACTGAAATAGACCAGCGCCCAAAAGACGAAGGCCTGAACCATCGCTAGTATTTGGGTCGACATCAGCAGCCGGCGCCGTTCGACGCGGTCGACAAAGGCGCCACCGACAGCACCCAAAAGCAGCCGGGGCAACGCTTGACAGAAACCGACCACGCCGAGCAAAAATGGCGAGCCGGTCATGGTCCACACCAACCAGCTTTGCGCCATCGCTTGGATGAAATCGCCGACGTGGGAAAGACTCGTGCCGAAAAAAAGCAGACGGTAGTTGCGGTGATCGAGCGAGCTGAGCGTTCGCGCCAGATGCATCGACCCTCGTTCGAAGAGGGCCATTATTCTACCGTTACGCTCTTCGCGAGATTACGCGGCTGATCTACATCGGTACCGCGCTGGACCGCGATATAGTAGGCCAATAGCTGGAGCGGAATCGTCATCACGATCGGCGTAAGGTAATGCGAAGCTCCCGGCAGCGTCAAGAACCGGTAAGCAGCGATTTCGCTCGCGGTCTTGGCGTCGTCGGTTAGCACGACGACCTTGCCGCCGCGCGACTCGACTTCTTTAAGGTTGCTCATCGTTTTTTGAAAGTAACGATCGCGCGGCGCCAACACGACGACCGGCATTTTTTCGTCGATCAATGCGATCGGGCCATGTTTCATCTCGCCGGCCGGATAGCCTTCCGCATGGATATAGGAAATCTCTTTCAACTTGAGCGCGCCCTCGAGGGCGATCGGATAATTGATGCCGCGGCCGAGATAGAGGAAATCCTGGCTGTGCATGAGCTCACGCGCTAGGTCCTTGACTTGGCCTTCAACCTCTAACGCTTGCTCGATCCATTTGGGCAAATACATAAGATCGCGCAGCAATTTTTTTGCGTCCATAGGCTTGAGCTTGCCATTGAGCCGCCCCAACGCCACTGCCAAGAGATAGAGCGCCGTCAATTGGGTGCTGAACGCCTTGGTGCTCGCCACGCTGATCTCCGGCCCGGCATGGGTATACAGGACACCGTCGGATTTCCGCGGGATCGAGGAGTCAATGACGTTGCAGATCGATAGAATCTTGGCTTTTTTCGCGTGGGCGATTTCGATAGCTGCCAGAGTATCGGCGGTTTCACCGGATTGGCTGACCATCAGCAGCACCGACTTGGGATCCATCAGTGGAGAGCGGTAGCGAAACTCGGAGCCATAATCGACCTCGGCGGGTATGCCGGCGATCTCCTCGAGCATGAACTTGCCGACCAGACAGGCATGCCACGCGGTGCCGCAAGCAACTAGGTGGAATCGCTTGATATTTTTCACTTGGCTTGCGGTCAACTTAATGTCTTCAAGCGACACCTGCCCGTCTTTGAGCGAGATGCGTCCGCGAAAAGTATCCGCCAAGGCGCGCGGCTGATCATGGATCTCCTTGAGCATGAAATGAGGAAAGCCGCCTTTGCGCGCCGCCACCGCGTCCCAAGTGATTTCCTTCACGGGTCGCTGAATGGCTTTGCCTTTACCGTCGAACAAGCGATAGGAGCCCAGCGTGACTTCGCCTATTTCGCCGTCTTCGAGAAAGGTGACTCTGCGCGTGTAATCCAGTAGCGCCGGTATATCGGAAGCGATAAAGGTTTCCCCCTCGCCCCAGCCGATCACGATGGGCGTCGAGTTTTTCGCTACGATCAGACGCTTCGGATCGCGGCGGTTGAGAAACAAAAGTGCGTAAGAACCGTGAATTTCCCGTAGCGTTCTGCGCACGGCCTCGAGAAAGTCCATGCCGCGCTCGACCTTTTCAGCAACCAAATGAGCGACAATCTCCGTGTCCGTCTCCGAGCTAAAATGAGTTCCCCGTTTGCCGAGCGCCTGTTTGAGCTCCAAGTAATTTTCGATGATGCCGTTGTGGACCACGACCACATCGCCCGCGCGGTGCGGATGCGCGTTGGTTTCAGACGGTCGCCCATGAGTTGCCCAGCGCGTGTGGCCTATGCCGATCGCTCCGCTCATGGGTTGCCGGTTGAGCATCGTTTCGAGATTATTCAACTTGCCTTCGCAACGGCGAATCGTCACTTGGCCGTCGTTCAACACGGCAATGCCCGCGGAGTCGTAGCCCCGGTACTCAAGCTTTCTCAGGCTGTCTAGAATGAGCGGGGCTGCTTCCCGGTGGCCGATATATCCGACGATGCCGCACATTATTTCGTGCTTCCCTTCATCTTCTTGCGCTTCTGTTCCGTCCAGCCTTCGCGCACGCGCTCATCCCGTTGATTATAAACCAGTGCGCCCGCCGGAACATCGTGTCGCACCGTGCTGGCGGTAGCCACATAGACGTCGTCGCCGAGAGAAACCGGCGCGATCAGCGTGGTATCGCTGCCCACTTGCACACGATCGCCGATGGTCGTGTTGTATTTATGGAACCCGTCATAGTTGCATGTAATCGTGCCGGCGCCGATGTTAGTCTCGCTGCCGATGGTGACGTCGCCGAGATACGTCAAATGGTTTGCCTTGGTACCTTCGCCGATTTTCGCTTCCTTAGTCTCGACGAAATTGCCGATGTGAACGTTCGGACCCAGATTCGATCCCGGACGCAGATGGGCAAAGGGCCCGATGATTGCGCCATTCTCGACACGACAACCGGTCATGACAACCGAGAATCGCAAATGTACCTCATCGCCAATTTGGGCATCCGTGAGAAAGGCGCTGCCGTCGATCTGGCAACGTTCGCCGACCACAGTCTTGCCGCGAAGCTGCGTATTAGGTCCTATCACGGTGTCTTTGCCAATGGTTACGTCGTCCTCGATATAAGTCGTATCCGGATCCTTGAACGTCACTCCCGCCAACATCCATTTCTTGTTGATGCTCTGGCGCAGGTCTTTTTCCATAAAGGCGAGCTCCTCTCGGGTATTGACCCCCAGCATTTCGCGGACATCGTCGACCCTCACCGTCTCGACATCTGCCCCCTGAGCGAGACCGATAGCGACGATATCCGGTAAATAGTATTCGCTCTGCTGATTGTGATTTTTGACTTCACTTAACGCCGCAAAGGCAAACGGCGCCGACACGACGTAAACGCCGGCGTTGATTTCCCGTATCCCTCGCTCCCCTAGAGTCGCGTCTTTTTCTTCGACGATGCCGGTCACATTGCCATGGTCATCACGCAGGATTCTGCCATAACCTCTCGGTTCGTCCAGAAAAGCCGTGAGCAGTGTCACCGCCGCATTTCGGCTGCGATGGTGCGCAACCAACATGTGCAGCGTCTGCTCTCGAATGAACGGCACGTCGCCGCTCAGAATGATGACCTCTCCCTCGAATCCTTTAAACGCTTCTTTCGCGCACAACACGGCGTGGCCGGTGCCGCGTTGCTGCTCTTGAAGGATCCAGGCGACATCGTTTCCTGCGTAAGCACTTCGAACCGCCTCGGCTCCATGGCCGATCACGATTGCCACCGGGCGCGGATTCAGGCGCTTTGCGGTTCGCAAGACATGAAGAAATAACGGTCTGCCCCCCAATGGATGTAGCACCTTCGGGAGATTCGATTTCATCCGGGTACCCTGTCCGGCGGCTAAAACAACGACCCCTAGTTCCTGCATGTTGCTAACCTATGCGCTAAAGTTAGAATTATAAAGGAACTCTGGGAGCAATTAAACACGGCTATAAACCTTCCGGGCGCACCTCGACCCACTCGGATGTTTGCCGCGCGGCGCGAGCGGCTCCTTTATTATCCTTTTGAGCGCGCCGGTGGCTCCAATTTTTTAGACTCAAACAAAAAAATTCTTGTCAGAGCAGAAGAATTCGATTACAAAAAGCAATCAGCGCAAAAAATCGCTATAATCAATTGACACCGTTGCCGGACGGCACGCTCGACGGTCTGCAGAATTCATGAAATCCTGCGGCCACGCGATTCGGAAGATTCTGCCAGTAGAAGAGCGCTTACGGGTCGTGGGTTCTAGTGTCGTTACTAAAATCCACACCAGGAGGAACATCCGGTGAATCGTCCAGAGACACTGCCACTCGAGAACGAGCCCGAAGAAAACTGGTGGGACTATTGTCCTATTTGCAATACGAAACTGCTCAATCAGAAATGCAAATACGTCTGCCCCAATCCCAATTGCAACTTTTTTATGAGCTGCAGCGAATTCGACCGCTGAGCAATTTTATTGGGCTTAGAGCACTGGCCATGACTATTTGATTGGGCTAAGAAATAAATATCATGCCGAAAACCGCCGGTATCGTCATCATCGGCAACGAGGTCCTGTCGGGAAAAACGCAGGATATCAACTCTCATTTTCTCTGCGCCGAACTTCGTCAGCTGGGCGTTGAAGTGCAGAAGATTTCGACGATTCAAGATGAAATAGAGCTCATCGGCCACGAAGTGGCGGCCTTTTCCAAACGATTCGACTACGTTTTCACGACCGGCGGCGTCGGGCCGACCCACGACGATGTCACCATCGACGGCATCGCCCGGGGCTTTGGCTTAAACATCGTCCGTCATCCGGATATCGAACGGCGCATGCGCCAGCGGCTCGGCGGCGAAGTGAACGAAGCTCGGTTGCGCATGGCCAATGTTCCGGAGGGCGCCACGCTCTTAGCTACCGAGGCGCTTTTCGCGCCGGTCGTGAATATTCACAATGTCTACATTTTTCCGGGCATACCGAAGATTCTCCAAGAGCGCTTTCACGCGATAAAAGAGCGGTTTCGGGAGGCGCCCTATTATCTCAAGAACGTTTACGTGCGATATGGCGAAGGCGTGATTGCCGCCATGCTCAATGACCTTCTGGTAAAATTTCCCGAACTCATGCTGGGTTCTTATCCGGTTCTCGATTTGCAGGATTACAAGGTCAAGGTCACGCTCGAATCGAAGAATCCCAACTATCTCGATCACGCGCTGCAAACTTTCGTCGCATCTCTACCGAAAGATGCGGTCCATCGTATCGACTAAAAAATGGTTCATGGCGGACCATTCGTCCTGGGGAGTCTTGCCACCCTACAAGAAGGCGCCGCTCCCGCCGCTGCCGAGCATGCTCGGCGCATTGGGCCCGGGGGTCATCTTCATGGCGCTGGCGCAGGGTAGCGGCGAGCTCATCTGGTGGCCGTATATCATCGCCAAATATGGTCTAAGCTTTTTGTTCCTTCTGTTGCCGGCTTGCTTGCTGCAATTCCCCGTCACCTACGAGATTGGCCGTTACACCGTGCTCACCGGCGAGAGCATCTTTCAGGGCTTTATCCGATTGCAGCGCCACTTCGCTTTTTTTCTGTGGATCTTACTCACGCTGTCGTTTCTCTGGTTCGGCGCCTTTGCCGCAGCGGGCGGCACCTCATTGGCGGCTTTGACAGAGTTTCCTAGGGGTTGGAGCACGCGGGGCCAGACGCTTTTTTGGGGCTACTCGTCGATGGTCGTCTTTCTCTCGGCCATTCTTCTCAGCAAAGTAATCTACCAACTGGTGGAAACATTCATGTGGGGAGTGGCGCTAATCACGCTCGTAGGTTTGATTTGGGCCAGCGCCAACGCTGAAGTCCTGCACGCGCTCCCGGCTTTCGTCAAGGGCTTGTTTGTTCCCGACCTGTCGATGCCACGGCCTTGGGACCCCACGGACGCGACGAAATTGCTCACGGCGATCACCTTCGCAGGCTTAGGTGGCTTCTGGACGCTCTTTTATTCTTACTGGGTGCGCGACAAGGGCGCCGGCATGGCCCACTACATGGGTCGGCTTACCGGGCCGATCAC
>DASXSW010000122.1:0-15355 GCA_036505755.1 Binatia bacterium
CTGGGCAAGCTATGCATGATCAACACCTGGAACTACAACGAGTTCATGTATCGGCCGCGCATGAAGCACGAGTTGGAGACCAGCCGCGGCGTGGTCTTGAACCAGGGGCCGCATCACGTCGATATCGTGCGCTTGATCGGCGGCGGAATGGTGCGCAGCGTGCGCGCCATGACCGGCGTCTGGGATAAGGCGCGCCAGTGGGAGGGCAGCTACACCTGCTATTTGGAATTTGCCGACGGCACGCCAGCGACATTGGTTTACAGTGGTTATGGTTTTTTCGACACGGCGGAGTTATTCAACTGGGTCGGCGAAGGCGGGCAGCATCGCGCGCCGGAGACCAATTTGACGGTGCGAGCAAAATTGCGCGAAGTGCGCACGACAGAAGAAGAAGAGCAGTTGAAGGAAGGCATGCGTTTCGGCGGCAAGCGCGAAGGCGAGTACAGCCATGTCTGGCGCGGCGAGCGCAAGCAGCCGTTCTTCGGTCACACCGTGGTGAGTTGCCAGAAAGGCGATATTCGCCAAACGCCTGACGGTTTAAAAATATATGGCGAGACCGAACAGCGCGAAATTACGTTACCGGCGGGCAGCCGCGGCCGCGAAGCCGAAGTCGAAGAACTGTACAACGCGGTTACTAATGGTAGAGCCGTATTTCACGGCGGCCGCTGGGGCACCGCGACGTTGGAAGTCTGCCTGGCGATGCTCGAGTCGGCTAAACAGCGTAAAGAAATAATGCTGTCGCATCAGGTGCCGAGTCCGGAATAGAATGGCAGCCTTTCAAGTTTGCGGGTTGAAAGTTCAAGGTCGGAATCGGAGAGATTCGACATGCGGCATCGGTTAGCGTTGTATGGGCTCATTCTGTGTTTGTGGTCGCGCGGCTTTTCTGACGCGGCCGAGTCCAAGCCAACGTGGCAAGCCGAATGGGAGCGGACGGTTAAGGCCGCGGAGGAAGAAGGGCAGTTGACGGTCTACATCGCCGGCTATGGCGCGTTGATCGATTCGGGGGTGTTTCAGAAGGCTTACCCGAAAATCAAGGTTACCAGCGTCACCGGCTCGGGCACGCAGCTCGCGCCGCGCATCGTCGCCGAGCGGCGCGGCGAAAAATATCTTGTTGACGTTTATAGTGGAGGTGGCACGTCGCTCTATCAAAACCTATATCTCGGCAAGATGCTTGATCCGATCAAGCCGGCGCTGATCTTGCCGGAAGTTATCGATCCGACCAAGTGGTGGGAGGGCAAGCAAAAATACGTCGACCGCGAGGCGCGTTACATTTTTGTTTACGAAGGCAACGTGGCGGCGGGAGCGAGTCCGGCTTACAACACGAATCTGATCAATCCCAAAGACTACAGATCCTTCTGGGATTTTCTGAATCCCAAGCTCAAAGGCAAGATCGTTTCCCCCGACATTAGACGCGTGCGCGGTTTCGGACCATCGATGCAATATCTTTATTATCAAGCGGACCTCGGTCCTGAGTTCTTGCGGCGTTTTTACGGGGAAATGGACGTGACTTTGACCGCTGACCTGCGCCAGACGTTGGATTGGCTCGCGGTCGGCAAGTTTGCATTGTCGATGCCGACGCAAGGTTCTTACACGGCCAAAGCCAAGATGCAGGGGTTGCCTGTGGATGAATTCGATCCGCATCACTTCAAAGAAGGCGCCAGCCTCTCCGTGGCGTTTGGCCAACTTGCGTTGATGAACCGCGCGCCCCACCCCAACGCTGCCAAGGTGTTTGTCAATTGGCTGCTATCGCGCGAAGGGCAAAGCGCCTTCCAGCGAATTATCAGCACACCGGGAGAAGCGAAGAACTCGCGCCGCATCGACGTGCCGAAGGACCACATTCCAGCGTCCGAACGGCGCAGCGATGGGGTAAAGTATTTTGACGGCGACGACCTAAATTCTAGGGATATTACCCCGGTGACCAAGTTGATGGATGAGATTTTTGCCGGTAAGAAATGACGGGCGCTTCACGAATCGAGGATTGAAAATCGAGTATGGCGCGTCAATGCGTCGGGCGTGAAGCCGAAGTCGAGGAGCTTTATAATGCAGTAGTCAATGGCAGACCTGTATTTCGCGATGGCCGCTGGGGCGCGGCGACCTTGGAAGTGTGTTTGGCCATGATCGAGTCGGGGGAAAGACGTCAGGAAGTATTTTTTTGGTGCCGAGTCCGGAATAGGAAGAGTGACGATAAAGGATCGCGCCGTCAGGACAGCGGTTCGGTTCTTTAGAAAGGGAAGCAAAGATGTTGACCGCGGAAGAAAACGAGATGCTAACTCGCGTCGGTGCTGGAACGCCCGCCGGAGAATTGCTGCGCCGCTATTGGCATCCTGTCGCTATCGCGAACGATCTTTCCCCCGAGAATCCGACAAAGTTTGTAAGGATTCTCGGTGAAGACCTGGTGCTGTTCCAAAGTACCAAGGGCGAGGTGGGTCTGTTAGAAGATCACTGCTCGCATCGCGGCGCTTCGCTTTCCTACGGCCGAGTCGAGGAGCGCGGCATTGCCTGCGCCTATCACGGCTGGCTCTACGATGTTCAGGGTAATTGCCTTGAAACACCGGCCGAGCCGGCCGGAAGCAATTTTTGCCGGACCGTGAAGCACAAGGCTTATCCGGTGCAAAAGTTGGCCGGGCTTTACTGGGCCTACCTTGGTTCGCAGCCGGTGCCGGCGATTCCGAAGTACGATGTGTGGGCGCGCACCGATGGCTGGCACTGGATCCGCGCGCTGCCGCAGCTCGACTGCAATTGGCTGCAAGCGATGGAAAACTCCGTCGATACGGCGCATCTGCACGTGCTTCATCAAGAGCTGGTCACCGACGGATTCAAAGTCACAAGCACGACGCGCGGCACGATCGACAATCTGGTCAAGTATGAAATGGAAGAGTTTACCTACGGCATAATCAAGCGGCGCTATTTCAGAGACGGCAAGGTTGAGGAGCATCCGCTACTTTTTCCAACCGTGCTGCGTCAGGCCAACCGCACGCAGATCCGCGTGCCGATCGACGACACTCACACCTACATCGTTTACGTTCACTTCGTGCCGGACTCCGCCGAGACGCGCCCCCCCAACGGCGAGGTGCCGATCAATTATCGCAGACCCTTCAAGAATCCCCAGGGCGCGCTTCACCCATTCACCAAATATCGCCTCGATGAAGTGGATGCTCAAGATTTCATGGCATGGGAAACTCAAGGGCCGATCCTTGACCGCACGCGTGAAAGGTTGGCGGGGTCGGATCGCGGCGTCGTTATGTACCGCGAGATGCTTGCGCGGGAGATCAAGAAAACACAGCAAGGAATCGATCCAATGAACGTTTTTCGCGACCCCAATCACGCGATCATCAATACCGACATGGACAAGTCTCTGGAAGTTGGGAAAGCGGGATCGGTGCGTTATCACATGCCGCCGAAGGGGTAGATTGTTCAAAACGTTCAAGTCGTTCAAGCCGTTCAAATCGGCACCCCTATCCTAACCTTCCCCTGTCGAGGGGGAAGGAACTCGGAGAGGCGCGCAATTTAGGCTGTGGAGTGTTGCCGAGGTAGATTGTGAAGCGACCGGGTCAATTCATTATCATTATATTGATGCTCGGACTCATCGGAGTCGCCAGTGCCGCCGAATCCAAGCCCGGTTGGCAGAGTGAGTGGGAGAAGATTCTCGAAGGCGCCAAGAAAGAAGGCGAAGTTAGACTCTGGGGCGAGCAGGAGATCACCCATCCCGACATCATCGCGGCGTTCAACAAGGAATTTCCTTTCATCAAAGCCGTCACCGTCAGCGGCCGCGTCGGCGATTTGATGCCGCGCATTATCGCCGAGCGGCGCGCGGGGAAATTTCTCGCCGACATTTACAGCGGCGGTTTGGGCGGACGATCGTTTTTTGATTTCCACAAGGCCGGCGTGCTCGATCCACTCAAGCCGGTATTGCTTCTGCCGGAAGTCGTTGACGGCTCGAAGTGGCTCAACGGCCAGCATTACTATGCCGACGGCGAAAAGCAGTTTGTCTTTATGTATGAAGGCAGCGTCGCGGGTGTTGGACTGCACTACAACACGGGTCTCGTCGATGTCAAAGAATTCAAATCCTACTGGGATCTGCTCAATCCAAAGTGGAAGGGCAAGCTTCTGCTCTTCGAACGGCCCGGCGTGGGCTCGCCGAGCGTAATTCGCTACTTTTACAACGCCCAACTTGGGCCGGATTTCGTCAAGCGCTTGTTCAGTGAGATGGATGTTACGGTTTCCCAGGACCGCCGCCAATCGAGCGACTGGTTGGCATCGGGAAAATTTCCCATCTGCATCGACTGTGGTGACACCGACCGTGCGAAGCAACAAGGCCTGCCGGTGGACGAGTTTTCCCACGCAGTTTTGAAAGAAGCGAGTTATGAAGTGAGTACGAGCGGTAATAGCGGCTTGGCGTTGATCAACAACGCCCCGAACCCCAATGCGGCGCGGGTGTTTATCAACTGGTTTCTCTCCCGCGCCGGGCAGGCGGCTTGGCAGGCTGTGATGAATACCAAAGTCCAAGAGCCCTCGGATTCGATGCGCTTGGATATTTCCAAAGACAAAGTTACCGCGCCGGCGAAGCGCGAAGAGGGGAAAAAATATCGTGTAACAGGTTTCCTCGATCCAGATCCGCCGGCGAAGCTGTTTAAGGAACTAACCAGCAAGGAAAAGCGCAAGTAATCGTTCAAATAGTTCAAAACGTTCAAACTGTTCAAACCTCGCCTTCCTTCGACGACGCTCAGGACATGCTTTCCTGCCCCGCGTCGCGGGGGAGGACAAAGGAGGGGGATTGAACGGAGCGAAGCAATTGAACTGCTTGAACGGCTTGAACCCTGACTGTGATGCCCACGAGTGATACTGCAGTGGGTATGGAGAAAAGTATGTCTGCAACGTCCGATTACGAGCCCATCGAGATCAACGCATTTTTCCGCTCGCACACACACTTGCCGCTTTGGGAAATTCTCGACCAGGCGGGTTTTTGGAAGCAGGTCGGCATTAGAGTTCACTGGGAATTCTGCGATAGCTCCTCGGAGGCGGAGGCGGCGCTGTTTGGGGGAAAGATTGATTTGATTTCGGGCAATCACATTTCGCCGTATGCCCTGGTCGCGGGTGGCAAGCCGATCGTCTCGTTGGCTTCGCCGACCAACGGTGTGACCGATCGCGTGGTGTCGCGCGAGCCGATCAAGTCGCTGGCGGAAATCCGCGGCAAGCGCATCGTCGACACGACCATTCTCGATAACGGCGGCGGCTATAATCACATCCGCGGCAATCACATGCTCTACATACTCGACGCCGGCTTAGAGTTGACCGACGTGAAGTGGATCGAGA
Organism: Binatia bacterium; assembly: GCA_036505755.1. Taxonomy (GTDB): domain Bacteria; phylum Desulfobacterota; class Binatia; order UBA9968; family UBA9968; genus DP-20. The sequence continues at coordinate 5,311 of DASXSW010000122.1, forward strand.
TCACCGACCGGATGTCGAGCGAGTTTCGTATACAGCAGTACGAGGCGATGAAAGCCGGCGAGGGGGATGTCACACTGGTCACCGGCGACACCAAACGATACGAAGCCGCCGGCTTTCACGTGTTGCAATTGCCGCGCTTGCCGATGATCAACGGTCCGACGCTGACGACGACGGTGACGGCGCTCAACAAGTACGATCGTTTCGGCGAGCGCTTGGTGTTGGCTCAAGTGCTGGGCATTCACTTCGGCCGCACGCGCAAACAAGAGACGGAAAAAATTCTCGAAGGATTGAAGAAACGCGAGCCCGAAGCGCGCGGTGTGTCGTACAACAGCGTGGCCAAGCTGGCGATAAAACCGTACCCGGACATTCAAGCGGTAGCCAACGCGTATCGGCTCTGCTGCATGAAAGCGCCGGAGGCGAAGGAGCTGAGCCCGATGTCGATGTGGGACCTACATTTTTTGCGGCAGTTGGATAACTCGGGATTTATCGATGGGCTGTATAAGAGAAGTGAACGAGAAAAAATATGATCCGTATGCGCTCTGATTGCGATCGGGGATTTCCGAGCTTCTTCCCCCTCGACGGGGGAAGATTGAGATGGGGGTGCCCTGGTGTAACGAATCACCCTCACCTTTGTCCTCCCCCGTCGAGGGGGAGGATTGAGAAAGGGAATCTTCTCACGCAAATTTCAACCTTCATTTTTGTTGCCTTTTGGGTTGCGACGGCTCACGCGGCCGAGTCCAAACCCAACTGGCAAGCCGAATGGGAGCGGACGGTGCAGGCGGCGAAAAAAGAAGGCGGCCTGAATCTTTATCTTTTCCAGGGCGAGGGCGAGCTCGGCGCGATGGCGCAGCAATTTCAGAAAAAATACCCCGAGATCAACGTTACGGTAACCCCTGGACGAGGTAATACGTTTGCGCCCAAGATTATGGCGGAGCGGCGCGCGGGTAAGTATCTTGTCGATGCTTACATCGCCGGAGCGACCACCGCCTACGAAGTTTTGTACCGCGCGAAAATCTTGGACAGCGTGCGCGCGGCATTGATCCTTCCCGAGGTCATCGATGAATCGAAGTGGTGGCTCGGTCAGCATCACTACATCGACGCCGAGAACCGATACATTTTTGTCTATCTCGGCAATGTTGGCGAGTATGTTTCGTACCATACCAAGTCGGCGGAGCCGGGCGAGATTCGCTCTTACTGGGATTTCCTGCAGCCCAAGTGGAAAGGAAGAATTCTCTCGCGCGATCCGAAAATCTCCGGAAGCCAGCGCATCGGTCTGCGCGGTTTTTATCACACGCCGGAGCTGGGCGCTGAATACATTCGCCGTCTGTACGGTGAGATGGATGTGACGCTGACCCAAGAAATCCGTCAAGCCACCGATTGGCTGGCGCACGGCAAGTTCGCCATCTGCTTTTTTTGCTCGGAAATTCTCAAAGTCAAAGCACAAGGCTTGCCCGTCGATGAATTTCGCACGGCGAAGTGGAAAGAGAGCCGGGTGATTTCCGCGGGCAATATGGGATCGATCGCGCTGCCGACCCAGCCGCCGCATCCCAACGCGACGAAGGTGTTCGTCAACTGGCTGCTGTCGCGCGAAGGTCAAGTCGCGCTTCAGCGCGCCGCCAACACGCCGTACAATTCCGAAGAATCCCTGCGCTCCGATGTTCCCAAAGATGTGGTGCGCAGTGAAGTGCGGCGCGTCGATGGCGTGAAATATTTGCTGGTCGATAAGCCGGAATATATCGACATGGCGCCGATCTATGACATCGTCGAGAAGGCGTTGGCGCAAGGGAAGCGTTTGAAGTGAAACAAGCAGGGCCACTGGATAATCGTCGAGGATGGAGGATCGAGGATTGAGGATCGAAATTCGCCATCCTCAATCCTCCATCTTCGATCCTCGGTTGGAATTGTGAGCAACGTGCGTTGCAGGAGACAAATATGGCTAGATCGACGGCGAATTTTTGGGACAAGAAGACGGCCTATGAAAACTGGATCGAATCGACGAGCGCGCCGATTCATCACGGCTATTTCATCGAAGATTGCCGCACGCTGGCGCTTGGCTACTGGGCGGAGCGCGAGTGCGACGCGGCGTTTATCCAGCTCGCGGGTCAGGAAGGCGTGACCGGCGCTTACGTCACGGAAATTCCGCCGGGGAAAACTCTGCCGTCATTTCGCGTCGCGGTGGATGAAGTTGTTTACGTCTTGCAGGGCCGCGGCGTGGCGAGCATCTGGGCCGGCGATCGCGCCAAGAAAATCTTCGAGTGGCAAAACCACGCGATGTTTCTGATTCCGGGGAACTATCATTGCCAGTTGAGCAACATGCAAGGCGAGCAATCGGTGAAGCTGCTGCATTGCAGTTACTTGCCGCTCGCCATGTCGGTGCTGCCTGATCCGGATTATTTCTTCAATAATCCGCTGGTCGATTTCAGCCTTCTTTACGGGCAGGAGGCGCGGGATATCTATTCCGAAGCTAAAGTGGTCACGCTCGATGAGCCGGGCAACGCGAGAGATGGACGGAATATTTGGTTTGGCAATTTCTTCGCTGACATGCGAGCGTGGGACCGGCTCGATCATTTTGAGCGCAGGGGCGCCGGCGGCCACGTGGTTTGGGTGGGTTTTCCCAGTTCGCCGCTTTCGGCCCATATGTCGGTCTTTCCCGCGCGCACCTATAAAAAGGGCCATCGTCACGGACCAGGCTATTTGATCGTCATCCCCGCCGGAGAGGGCTACTCGATCATGTGGCCCGAAGGCGGAGAAAAAATCATTATTCCGTGGCACGAGGCAAGTCTCTTCGTTCCGCCGAATCGCTGGTTTCATCAGCACTTCAATATCGGCGGCGCGCCTGCTCGATACCTGGCGATTCACCCGCCGCGGGGGCTCAGTGGCATCAGCGAAAAAGTCGAAGACCGGGCCCGGGACCAGATTGAATATCCGGACGAAGATCCGATGATTCGTCAGCGGTTTGAATCGGAGCTCGCGCGCAGAGGCTTGCGATCGGTCATGCCGGAAGAGGCTTACCGAGATCGAGACTATGAGTGGAACTATATACAGAAGGCAGCGAGCTGAAGTGAAAAGTTTTAGTGTAATTCTATGCGCGCCACGCTAAGGCGCCAAGAACTCGAAACTCGAAGCACGAAATCCGACACTCGAAACAAATTCAAAATGAGCAAAACATTTAAAATTCCAAACCAGCTTCATTCAACTTCGGTGTTTTGAATATTCCGGTTTTGATTTATTTGTCTCGGAGTTTGTTTCGAATTGCGATATTCGGATTTTGTTCAATGACCTGAGGTGTGTGTTATATGATTTTTCTGGCTTTGGTCAGGCGAACAATATTAACGACAGGTTTCATCGCCTGTTTTCTGGCGTTGACGGCAATGGGCACCTGTCCGCGCGCCGTGGATGCAGCCGAGGCTAAACCGGCTTGGCAAGCCGAGTGGGAGAAAGTCTTGGCAGCGGCCAAGAAAGAAGGCCAAGTCGCCGTCTACATCAGCGGCTATGAAGAGGTGCTGCCGGAGTTTCAGAAAGAATATCCGGAAATCAAAGTTCTCCCGACCACGGGCCGCGGCTCGCAGATCGGTCAACGCTTGCTCGCCGAGCGGCGCGCGGAAAAGTATTTGGCCGACGTGGTCAACGCAGGCGGCGTGACAACGTTTCAACAGTTACATCCCGCCAAGGTTTTCGATCCGATCAAGCCGGCATTGATTTTTGCCGAGATCAACGACACTTCGAAGTGGTACCAAGGCAAGCATCATTACTCCGATCCTGAGAATCAGTACATTTTTAATTACGTTGCTACGGCGACCTATGGCTCGATCAGTTACAACACCAAGTTAGTCAACGTGAAGGACTTCAAATCCTACTGGGATCTGCTCGCACCTAAGTGGAAGGGGAAAATCATTTCACGCGACATTCGCGTGTCGGGCCCCGGCTCGGGCAACGCGCGGTTGTTTTACCACTTGCCGGACGTTGGACCGACGTTCATTCGGAAATTGTACGGAGAGATGGACGTGACCTTGTTTCGCGACTACCGCCAAGGCAGCGACTGGCTCGCCGTGGGCAAGGCGGCCCTTTGTTTCTTTTGCGAGGTCGATGTGTCGAAACAGCAAGGGTTGCCCGTGGATACGATGGGTCCTGGCGTCTTCAAAGAGGGCGCCGGGTTGGTAACACAGTACGGCACTCTGGGCTTGGTCAACCGCGCGCCTCATTCCAACGCCGCAAAGGTCTTCATCAACTGGCTCTTGTCGCGCAAGGGCCAGATGACCTTGCAAAAAATCATGTCGCCGACGGAAAATCCGGTCGACTCCTTGCGGATCGATATCCCCAAAGACGAGGTTCCGGTGCTCCAACGACGCTTCGACGGCGTGAAGTATCTAGACACTAGCCGCCCGGAGTGGCAGGAGATGAAGCCGATCTTGGATGTCATGAACGAAGCGCTTAAGGCGGCGGGGAAGAATTAGCACGCTGTTGAAAAATGCTGAGCGGGAATAATCGAGGATGGATGATAGAGGATAGAGTATGGCGAGAATCGTAGGGATTTATTTCTTCCCCCTCGACGTGGGAAGGTAAGGATGGGGGTGCTGCGCACGCTATGGAAGTGATGGGCACCCCCACCTTAATCCTCCCCCGTCGAGGGGGAGGACCGAAGAGCGGGGCTGTCGGCAGTTCCGCAAGATGAGCGCAGCAAGAAGCGACTATGAGGAGTATCAATGCGCCGCCTAATGCTGTTCTTGGTAATGGATATTTTTCTCAGCTTCGACCCGAGAACGCATGCCGCGCAATCACAACCAGTTTGGCAACAGGAATGGGAGAAAACGCTCGAAGCAGCCAAGAAAGAAGGACAGGTTACAATTTACATCAGCGGCTACGAAGCCGTCTTGCCTCACTTTGAAAAAGAATTTCCGGAAATAAAACTGACGGCCGTGACCGCTCGAGGTAATCAGCTCGGCCAACGACTGCTCAGCGAACGGCGCGCGGAGAAATATCTCGCGGACGTTGTCAGCTCAGGGGCCAATCCGAGCTATCAGCAGTTTTATCTGGCAAAGGCGCTGGATCCAATCACGCCGGCGCTAATCCTGCCTGAAGTCACCGACCAAACGAAATGGTATCTCAAGAAACATCAGTACTCCGATCCGGAAGGTCGATACGTTTTCAATTACGTCGGCTCGGCGACTTACGGCGCAGTCAACTACAATACCAAACTCGTCGACCTCAAGGATTTCAAATCTTATTGGGACCTGCTCAATCCGAAGTGGAAAGGAAAGATCGAAGCGCGCGATATCCGCGAAGCCGGACCCGGGGCGGGAAATACGCGATTCTTCTACTATAATTCAGATTTGGGTCCGGCATTCATTCGCAAGCTCTTCGGCGAGATGGATGTGACTTTGTTTCGAGATTTTCGCCAGGGGCCGGATTGGCTCGCGACCGGCAAGTACGCAATCTGCTTTTTTTGCGGTGTCGATGTGTTGAAGCAGCAAGGACTGCCGGTGGAGACCTTTGGTCCGAAGGTTTTTAAAGAGGGTGGCGGCTTGGTGCAACAATTCGGCACGCTCGCTCTGGTAAATCGCGCGCCGCATCCCAACGCGGCAAAGGTTTTCATAAACTGGCTGCTCTCGCGGCGAGGGCAGCTTTCGTTGCAAAAAACCCAAGCTGGCGCCGAGAGTCCGGCGGACTCGTTGCGCGTCGATATTCCAAAGGACGATGTGCCGTTGCTCAATCGACGGCTCGAAGGCCTCAAATATCTGGATACCGGAAGGCCGGAGTGGATCGAGATGAAACCGATCCTCGACGTGGTGAATGAGGCGCTGAAGGCAGCGGGGAAGAACTAACCGCAATCCGTGCTGTACCGGGGCGGACAAGGTGATTCAATAGGCGTAAGGTTTGACGCAACAGATATTAGTTAGAAGACATCAAGCATCTTTAAACCCGAATCTCAGAATCGATGGAGATGAATCGATTCAAAGCGCGCTGGATGAGGCGCTGAAAAAAGCGGAAAGAATCAACTGCCAAATAAGGGAAGGAGCACAAAATGGCAACGGTCAATAGCAGTCAAGTCGACGAGGTACAGATCTTCGATGTCGGTGAGGCGATGAAGCAACGCGACCATCTAAGTGGTCGAGTGGATATGGCGAGGTCGCCCAACAGTTTCATCGCGGTGTTTCAGACGCGGCCTCGCGGGGGTGAAACGCACATCCATCAGCACCCGGATTCCGATCAGATTCTTTTTATCCTTGACGGCGAGCTCACCGTGGAAGGGCTTTCAGGAAGATTTATTCTCAGACCTAATCAGGGCGTGTTGATCCCGGCGGGAGTTCACTATGGGTTTACCAATACGACCGAGCGGGACGTCGTCTTTCTAACCATGAGAACGGAGTCGAGCGGCGGGCGTCGCGTCGCTTATGTTGCCAACGTCCCGTCGGATATCCACGTCAGGATTCCGGCCGATGAAATCGGCGCCAACGGATTCGGCCGGCATATTTACGTCTATGCGATGGACCGCAGCACCATAGGAATATCTCCGCTGCTGAGGGACGAGTGGAACAAAGCATGCCTGTTGCGCATGAATTGCGAATACGAAAAACAAGATGGCTTCATCATCGCGAAGTTGCCGCAAAGAATGACGCAATGGTACAAAATCGACAAGCTTGCGGAATCCGACTATCGGCTATTGACCGAGCCCGAGAAGGTCCGGGTACGAATGGATCTAACGCCGCTCGTGCAAAGGCAGGCGTAGCGTATCGTCCCGCAAATTGAATACTTGAGTCATTCCGGGCGAGCTGGCGTAGCCGGGCGCGACCCGGAATCCAGGAAAATCGAGAGAGCCTGGATTCCCGCTGCCGCGGGAATGACGGACGAGGGCTGCGTCACCAACTACAAACGGGGAAGCTGAGGTGACCGATGAAGACTAAAATTTTCATTGGCGTGCTGATGGGAGCATCGCTTTTGTCCCTCGCTCCCCTGTGGGCGCAAGGCCTCGATAAAATCGTGGAGGGCGCGAAGAAAGAAGGGCGAGTCAAAGTGGGACTTACGGTGAGGTGGGAGGAGGCGGGCAAACCCGGAGCAAAGAAATTCGTGGAAGTTTTTCAAACCCGCTATCCATTTATCAAGGTCGAGTATGAGCGGGTAGGAGGTTCGCGCGAGCGGGAAAGAGTTTTGTCCGAGCTCGCCGCCGGAAAAGTTTCCTATGACGTCACGGTGCTGAGCGAAACCCAGGTACCCACCGCTCTGCGCGCGAACGTAGTGGAAAAGGTCGATTGGAAATCTCTTGGCGTAAATCCCCAGCACGTCCACCCCGATGGTTTCGGCGTCAACTATCGCTCGCAGCTCTACGGCATTGCCTATAACCGCAAGCTCGTTCCCGATGAGGTCGGCAAGAAACTCACGTGGGAGGATTGCGCGGCTCCGAAGTGGAAGAAAAAAGTGGCGATGGATTCGAGACCGCGTCACTTAGAAATACTTTGGCAGCCCAACGTATGGGGCCGAGAAAAGACGCTGGCACATGCGCGCCGATTAGCCGCAAACGAGACCATCTTTGAGCGTGACCGAACCGGCGCCATGACCAAGCTGGCGCTGGGCGAGTACGCCATCGACTGCGGCAGTTTTTATTCGACCTATTACGAGCAGACGAGATCGGGTAAGGGAGAGCATATCGGCTTTGTCTTAGCGGAGCCCATCCCGGTCAACTTGGGCGACGTGGTTTTCATTCCGCGCGGCGCGGCGAATCTCAATAGCGCGAAGCTCTGGACCGTCTGGTCGCTCTCCGAAGAGGGCCAGAAGTTATTGGATGAGGTCGAGGGAAACGGCAGCCCGCTGATCCCGGGCACTCAAACGGCCAAACTCATCACGGGAAAAAAAGCCGCCTGGTATGAGCCGCAGTATCGAGCCAAAGCCGAGGAGATTCTCAAAGAAATCCTAGAAGCCGTAGGCCTTCCCATCGTGCGCTGAACATGAAGGAGCGGCTGCCCAGCGGCTCGTTTTTCTTTTTCATCTTCGTCGTCGGCGTTCTTCTCTGGCTGATTCTGATCCCGCTGGGCCAGATGGTGCTCAGCAGCTTTCGCTCCGGCCATCCGGCCGCGCCCGGACCTTTCACTTTCAATAATTACCTCGTCGCCTATAGCAATCCGCTGACCTATCGGATGATTCTCAACACGCTCGTGTTTGCCGCGGGCGGCACGGCGATCACGGTCTCCATCGCCGTCCTTTTCACCTGGCTGCTCGAGCGCACTGACATGCCGCTGCGCAATTTCTGCTGGACGCTTCTGCTTATTCCGCTGGCGATGCCCGGACTTCTTTTCTCCATGTCCTACGTGCTTCTCTTCATGCCCAGAAGCGGCATCATCAATATTTTTATCCGCGATCTCATTGCCGGCTTCGGCGTGGAACTTGCGGAAGGACCGATCAACATCTATTCACTGGGCGGGATGATATTCCTCGACGGAATGCGCGGCGTGACGTCAGTATTTTTGCTGATCTCCGGCGCGTTTCGCATGATGGATCCCGGTCTTGAGGAAGCCTCTTTCGCCGCTGGAGCAAAAAATTGGACCACGGCTCGGAAAGTCACTCTGCCGGTCCTGCGGCCGGCGCTCCTGGCCGCCGTCTTATATGAGTTCACTTCTTCGATGGAGTCTTTCGAAGCTCCGCTGGTTGTCGGCCTTCCCGGACGCGTGTTTGTTTACAGCACGATGATCTACATTTCGACTCGGGATGCGATTCCAAACTATGGCTTGGGGGCAGCATTTGCCGCAAGCTATTTTCTGCTGGCGCTGATGCTGGTCTATTTTTATCAACGCGCCACGCTGCGCCAGGCCGAGCGCTTTACGACCGTGACCGGGAAAGGATTTCGGCCGCGCACGTTGGCGTTGGGCCGCTGGCGCTACCCGGCGCTCGGTCTGTTCGTGCTCTATTTTATTTTGGCCGTTGCGCTTCCTCTCGGCGTGCTGATCTGGACCTCGCTCCTGCCGGCCTACCAGCCGCCGTCGACGAAAGTGCTCGCCGATCTGTCCTGGGCACACTATCGAGAAATTCTTTCCGGCGCGGGAGTTCTCAACGCGTTCTGGAACACGTTGGTCATCACTCTGTTCGCCGCCACGGCAACCGTCGTGCTGGCGTTCGCCGTTTCTTGGCTGGTAGTTCGGACGAAACTGAAGGGACGATACGCTCTGGACAGCCTTTTGTTTGCTTCTCACGCCGTGCCGGGAATCGTCGTCGCGCTCTCGTTTATATTTTTGTATCTCGAGCCGCCGTTTCGCTCCCTCGGTCTTTATGGCACGGTGTGGATCGTCTCCCTCGCGTTGATTACGCAGTACATCGCGTTTGCGACCCGGACGACCAACGCTGCGATCACACAAATTCACAAAGAGTTGGAAGAAGCTGGGGAGGTCAGCGGCGCAAGCCAGCTCAGAGTCGCCTGGCAAATCACCTTCCCGCTGGTTCGCCCGGCATTTATCGCGGCTTGGCTATGGGTGGCGGCGCATGCCGTAAGGGCGTTTTCCGTGCCGCTCATGCTCGCCGGCAGGGACAGTTGGCCGTTGTCGGTTATGCTCTGGCATCTTTGGGACGAGGAGCAAAACTTGCCGGCCGCCGCGGCTTTGGGAGTCGTCATGATCGTGGTGCTAATGGTTTTGACCTTTGTCGCGCGAGCCGTGGTCGCCAAAGGATTCGAGCAAACGTAGAGACGCGCAGAAGCCTTGTTACTCGGAGGGTCGGGTGTTAAAGACAATTTCTGCTGAAAAACCTCTCCGTTCATCCTTCGAGTGCCTCAGGACGAACGGAGGAGTGGGGTTGAGATCATTGAACAATACCCGTTCATGCTGAGCATTCAGAGGGTTTTTAGCAGAATCAAAAAACACGTCACAAAACTAAATGAGGAAAGCAAAATGAACTCGCAAGGAAGCATAGGCTACAAGGACCTCCGCGAGTATCTCACAGCGGTCGACAAGCTCGGCGAATTGCGCGTCGTCAACGGCGCGGACTGGGATCTCGAGCTCGGTGCGATCACCGAGGTGGCGGCGCGCGCGACGAATCCGAAGGTCGTTCTCTTCGATAACATCAA
>DASXSW010000123.1:0-8926 GCA_036505755.1 Binatia bacterium
ATGCAAAAGGGCGTTGAGAATATCGAAAAGAAAATGACGGAGCAAAAGGAAGAAACGAAGAAGTAGGGTTTTCTGTCCAGGTGTTTGCGGCGCGTAGCTTAACGTGTGGGATTGGTTCACTTACGAGCGCGGCTTGATCTCGAATACCACTCGATCCATATCGCGCGGCGACGCGCGCGACGTTAGAATTTCTTTGCACAGGTCGTCATCGGTGACCCGCGTGGCGGTGCATGCGATGGACTCGCCTTTCACCTTCATTTCTACCGCGGGATTTTTAAGCATGTTCTGGCACCAGTGCTTCCCTTGCACTCTGCTTGAAGACGCGTAGAACCGGCCCCGATAGTAAACGAAGCGGAGTTCCACCGTGCGAGGCTGGCCGGTTTTTCGCCCGATCGTGGTTAAATGCGCGACCACGCTCGATCCCTCTTCTAAATTCATGGGCGTCAATATAGGGCGAGGCTTGAGGGGAGACAAGCGGTTTTGCTCTCCTTGACTCCGCTGGCCGCGGATGGATAAGCTTGGCGACGTTTGAGCGCGACTAGCAATGATTTAAGCATCCCCGGAGGAATAGATGGCTGCGACGCAATCGAATGGGATTACACCAACGATGATCAAATACGGCAGCGGCATCAGCGCCGTGCGTGCTTTCCCGAAAGCCAAAGACAAACGGCCTGCGGTCATCATTCTCCACGAGCGCTACGGCATTGACCAACATACGAAAGATTTGACAGTGAAGTTGGCTCAAACTGGCTTCGTTGGTCTGGCGCCAGATTTATTTCACCGTTTCAACGGCGACCGCAAGGCCGTTCTACGCGGCGAGCAAAGAGTCGATCTCACCGATGATGGCGCGCTCGAGGATCTGAATGCGGCGGTGGAATATCTAAAGAAACTTAAAAATGTCGATGCCGCGCGCATCGGCATCATCGGCGTCTGTCAGACCGGTCGCCAGCCGGTCTTGGTCGCCGCGAAGCGAAGCGACATCGCCGGCGCCGTCGTTCTTTACGGCGGGATCGGGGGCAAGGAATGGCTGAGCAACGATCTTCGCCCCACGCCTGTTGAAGAGCTGATCTCGCAGGTTACTTGTCCCGTGTTAGGTGTCTTTGGCGAAGCCGATCATATCATTTCCGTCGACGACGTTGTGCGCTTTCGTAATTGTCTCGAAAGACAGAAAAAGAACTGCCACATCCGCGTCTATCCTGACGCGCCCCACGGTTGGCTCAACGACACCATGCCGGGACGCTATCGCAGAGAGGCGGCGAAGAATGCTTGGAATCTAATGATGGCCTTCCTAAAAAAATGCTTCTCCGGTGGCTGGAGCAAAGAGAGAATTGTCTGTAAGTACGAAAGCGATTACTCGACCAAATATGATTTCTCAAAGAATGTTCGCCTGGAATAAGGTAGCCGCGGTGAAGATGAAAAGAATCATTTTTCGACTTGGGTTAGTTTGGTGCAGCGGCTTCACGCTTGCGGTGTTGCTGCTCGGATTGCCGCCGCTGCTTTACGCTGAGCGCATCACGATCGCGACGCCGAGCCGCGGCCTATTCGAGTTTCCCGTGGTCGTCGCCATGCGCAAGGGATTCTATAAGAGTGAAGGACTGGACGTCGATAAAATTCAGATGCAGCCGGCGATTGGCGTCAAGGCGTTGATCTCCGGTGACGTCGATTATCTGCTCGCGTGGGGATCGGCGCTCCGCGCCGCGGTCACGGGTGTGCCCATCAAAGCTGTGGTCGGCCTAGCCTGGCGTCCCCTTCACGTGTTGATCGCTCGGCCCGAAATCAAGACGCCCAAGGATCTCAAAGGCAAAGTGATCGGCGTAGATTCGGTTGCCGGAACAGTAGACTATTTGTCGCGAGTGGCTGTACGGCACTTCGGCTTCGAGCCTGAAAAAGATGTTAAGATCATCGTTACGGGAGAAAGCCCGACACGCCTGGCGGCGCTGCGCGCCGGCTCTATCGATGCGACACCGATCGACGTGGCCTTCGCCGTCAAAGCGGAAGACGAGGGCTTTCGCCGGCTCGTCTACTTAGGGGATCTCATCGAACTGCCGCTATCGGGGATCGCGGTGATGGACCAGAAGCTGCAAACACAACGGGAACAGGTGAGGAAAGTCGTCCGTGCCAGTGTGCGCGGCACGCGCTTCATGAAGCAGAATCGCGCCGAGACGATACAAATGCTTTCCGACTATCTCAAGATCACGCCAGCCCAGTCTGCCAAAGCCTACGATGCGTCGATCAATTCGTTTACCGACGACGGCATCATTTCGGACAAAGGCGTGCAGCTGGACGTCCAGCTCACGAAAGAGAGACTCAAGCTCACCAAAGATATTCCGTTGAGCCAGCTGGTGGATTGGAGTTTGGTGAAGGAGATAAAGTAAATACGATCGACGAGGCGGTAGCGACTACTGTCTAGCATATTGGACCTGCACGTAACTTTCGGCATCGACGATTATAGCTTCTGATGTTCGAAATCGAATACACCTCGGAGGCTATCGATGATTTGAAATCGTTCAGGAAATCCGAACAGCGATCCATCTTTGACCAGATCACCGAGCAACTTTCGTACGAACCGATGACTGACACCCGCAATCGGAAGAAGCTAAGGCCGAATGACGTATCCGAATATGAGCTGCGAATCAGCAAATTTCGGGTTTTTTATGACGTTGATGAAGAAGCGAAAACGGTTAAAATTGAAGCCGTCGGTCACAAGGAAGGTAACCGTTTGTTCATACGGGGCAAGGAGTATGCTTTATGAAAACAGTAAATGTCTCAACGAAAGCCAAGACTGTAACGACTTTGTTGAAGAAGGCTAAAAAGGGCGGTCTCATCCTACGTTCTCCTGAAGGACATGAGTTTATTTTGGCTGAGATCGATGACTTCAATCGAGAGATCGAATTGGCCCGGCAAAACAAGTCGCTGATGAAATTACTAGACGAACGAGGCAAGCAAAATAGGACTTTCAAAGCGGCTGATGTAAAAAGGCAACTCGGAATCGAATAGAGTTCGGCTTGCGATTTCGTTGGCCGAGCCGTCTACAAGAGACTCATGTTTTGCCCAAATTGCAGGTCCGAGTATCGTGCTGGTTTCGATCGGTGTAAAGACTGCGACGTTGGGCTTTTGACCGAACTGCCCGCTGAGGAAAAGGCCGAATTTGTCGACCTTGTTGAAGTCCTTAGTATCGCGGACCCCGGTCAGATCGCACTTGTTAAATCGATTCTCGAAGCGGAAGAAATTCCTTATTTGCCCAGGGCGAAAATTTTAACTTGGGACGGAACATAGCCGTTAGGTTTCTCGTTCCCAGGGACTACCTAATCCAAGCTAGAGAAATTCTGGCCGATTTCCTCTAACTGACGTAGGAGACTCTATGCTTAAAGGTTCATGTCTTTGTGGTGGTATTAAGTACCAGATCGATGGCGAACTTGTTGCGGTGACAAACTGCCACTGTAGTCTTTGTCGCAAGACATCAGGGTCGGCGTTCGCTAGCGGGGCGACGATTCCGGCGGAGTCATTTCGAATAGTCAGCGGGCAAGAATTGCTCAAAGAATGGCAATCATCGCCTGGATATCATCGCGTGTTTTGCGGGCGCTGTGGTTCGCCAATCTTGAAGCGCAAAGATAATGACCCGGAGCATCTTCGCTTTCGCCCGGGAACTTTGGACAGCGATCCCGGCGTCAAGATGTCGAAGCATACTCACGTCAGATCGAAGGCGCCCTGGGTTGAAATCAATGACGGATTGCCGCAGTCCGAATAGGAATGCAGAAGGCAGTTAGCAGCAATCAGAATTCAACGCCAGCGTTCGTGCCATTAGCTACCGTTAACTCCGCCTTGAAACTACCGCGTTCTTTTTATGAACGATCGACGATCGTTGTTGCCAAGCAGTTGTTGGGAAAATATCTGGTGCGTAAGCATCCGAAAGGCAACACGGTTGGGCGCATCGTCGAAACCGAAGCCTACGTTGGACCACAAGATTTGGCGTGCCACGCGTCAAAGGGACGGACAGCACGCACGGAAGTAATGTTCGGTCCGGCGGGACACGCGTACGTGTATTTCATTTACGGGTTTTACAACATGCTCAATCTCGTGACAGAAGCGAAAGATTATCCCGCGGCGGTGCTGATCCGTGCGGTTGAGCCGGTGCGGGGCATAGAATTGATGCAAAACCGGAGACGAAGCAGCGCACTACGCAGTCTTGCTAGTGGTCCGGGAAAGCTTTGCCAGGCGTTCGGTATCGATCGGTCTCTAAATGGAGCCGATCTTTGCGGCAGCGTGCTTTTCGTCCAAGACAGCGGAGACCCGGTACCGCAATTCTTAGCGAAACCGCGTATCGGTGTCGATTACGCCGGCAAGTGGAAAGATAAACCGTATCGGTTTCTCGTCCGTGGCAACGAGTTTGTGTCGAAATTCTAGACCCCTTCGCATATTGTGCTCGAAGATGCACCGTTTGGTTCTTCAACTTAAGTTGATTTGAAACAGCTTCGGCGGATTTTGATTCTGAACAAGATGAAAACTGCGCTTCTTTTGCTAATTCTGCAAGGAATTCTCGGGGCCTTTGATACGCTCTATTACCACGAGTATCGTCTACGCTTGCCGAGTGCTTTCGCCGCGCGGAAAGAACTCAAGCTGCATGCTGCTCGCGATTTTATCTATGCGATTATTTTCGGCTCTTTAGCTTGGCGAAGCTGGGACGGTCTGTGGGCGTGGGTTCTCGTGGGGCTCTTCGTGACCGAGCTTGTCATTACTCTGTGGGACTTTTTGGAGGAGGATCGCTCCCGCAAAGTTCCTGCGGGAGAGCGAAGCACACATGCGATCATGGGAATCGTGTACGGTGCCGTCTTGGCTAATTTGCTACCAGAAATCTTGCGCTGGGGACGGTTGCCTACCGGATTCGTTCAGCACGATTATGTGATGCTGAGTTGGATCTTGAGCGTGATGGCATTCGGTGTCTTCGTATCGGGACTGCGCGACATCCTAGCGGTCCGGCGACTCGGGCTGGCGACTGGTTCCGCGGAATTCGCGCGAATCTGAAAACAATTGTTTGGCAGTTGCGGGAAGACTCAATGGCGGAAAATTCCGAGAAAGAAATCGAGGAAATCATCGCGGATCGGCTTCGTGAAGCCGGTCTGAAATTCGAAACGGAAAGGGCGGTCGGCGGGCTGGCGCCGGATTTTATTGTTTACGGCCCGAATGGTCGGCAGTTTATCGTTGAAGTCCGAAGTTGGGATTTTCCCGGGCTGACTATGGAAGCTAGCCGTCAGGCGCAGTTCTATCAGGACGCGGCGCAGACGGATGGCGCATTCGTGGTGATTCCGGGCCTGAAACGAAACTTGCCGTCCAAGGGTGTTGTGACGGTCGATGGTCTGGTGCCGGCACTAATGGCTGAATTTCAGAGCACAAAAGCGCGTGCCAATCCTTCCGAGGTGACCAAGGTAGAAAAACTGATTTTCGCGGCCATGCCATTTGCGCCACAATACGAAGACGTGTTTTTCGTGGCGATGAGTTATGCGGCAGAGCAAGTCGGCGCGGTCTGCGACCGTGTTGACCGGCGCGAGTTTCAAGGCAACGTCGTGGAGGAGATTCATCGGATGATCCGCAAATCGGTCGCAGTCATCGTCGATCTGTCGGAATCCAAACCAAACGTGCTTTACGAAGCGGGCTATGCTCATGCGCTGAAAAAGCCGTGCATCCATATCTGTTCGACTTCGATGGACAAACTTCCTTTTGACATCGCGCAGTGGAAGACTACCCAGTATCAAGCCGGACAAACGCACAAATTGCGCAAGGATTTGACCCAACGCTTAAAAGCGATCGTCGACTAAGACCGCTCAGACGTATGGAATCTTCCCGAAGAACAATCTACGTCGACATGGACGACGTGCTGTGCCAAGCGGCGCGGCATTTTCTCGTGATCGTCGAGCGGGAGTTTGGTAAACGTTTTACCTACGAACAGCTCACCAACTTCGATGTCGGTCAATCTTGTGGTCTACAACAGTCTGAGCGGGAAGAGTTGTACCGCATCGTTCACCGGCCCGATGAGCTGTTGAAGATGGCGCCTATCGACGCTGCAATTCCGGTGCTGAAGCAGTGGGAAGCGAGCGGATTCGAAGTAGCGATCGTGACGGGCCGCCCGCCAGACACCTATGAGCCGTCTCTCGCGTGGTTAGAAAAGCACCAGGTATCATTTCATTCGTTTACAGTCGTCGACAAGTATTCGCGTTTTACGGCCGAGAAAACCATTGCCATCAGCTTAAGAGAACTAACGGCGCAGCGGTTTTGCTGGGCCGTGGAAGATTCTTTGCCAATGGCCCATTATCTGGCGGAGGAAATGAAAGTACCGGTTGCGCTGATCGATTGCCCGTGGAATCAAACCGATACTGAACAGGTGGGAGTTAGTCGATATCGTCATTGGCAAGCGATTGCAGAGGCATTCACCGCGCTCACCATTCGATGTGGAGATAAGGAATGATACTCATGAGCCCGGTGTATCCCACTTATCTAAAAGTCGGGCCGAGCGAGAAGCTGCAAGATTACACCAGGCAACGTGAATCGCTTCTTGCTTGCGCGCGTTAACGAAAATTTGGCGCGAGCGCATGTTCCCTCGACATGGAAACGGGATAAGTTGCTCACTTCTGATTTGCACGACTCTCGTTACAGGTTGCGCGACATCCATCGGTATTCGAGACCCGTCAAAGATAGCGATGATGGCGGCCGCGGCGAGTGGTGACACCGGGCGCGCCAAAGAACTGATCGCTCAAGGAACGGAAGTGAATTTTACCGATCGCGGGCTCTCACCCTTGGGCGCGGCGATCATCGGCGATCATCTTGCGACCGCGCGAGCGCTGTTGGATGGCGGCGCGACGGCCGATTTAGAGTTGGAAAACGGAAATCGCGCTCTAACAATTGCCGTGCGGCAGGGAAACGTCGAAGCGGTCGGACTGTTGCTCAGCTTCCAAGCGGATCCGAGAGCAAAAAATCGTTCTGGCGAAACCGCGCTACAACTGGCGGCGTGGGATGGCCACGCGACGGTTGTAAAGCCGCTAATCGCCGCCGGCGCAGACCCGAACAGCCGTGATGATTCGGACACCACACCGTTGCTTGCCGCTGCCGGTCGAGAAAAAGTTGACGCAGTCAAAGCGCTCATCCAAGCCGGCGCGGATGTGAACGCGGGAGGCTTGAAGAGCGGCGTCACGCCGCTCTTGCTGGCGGCAGGATCCGGTCACGTGAATACCGTGAGAGCCTTGCTCGCCGCGGGCGCTGACGCAAACGCTACGGCCAGTGGCATGACGGCGCTGAGGATTGCTGCGGCCACGGGCAACGCGCTCATGGTCAAAGATCTTGTTGCCGCCGGCGCGCGAATAAATGATCGCGATCCACAAGGCCGAACGGCGCTGACGCTGGCGCGGCAAGTAAAACACAGCGACGTGGTAAAAATTCTTCAAGCAGCAGGGGCGACGGAATAGCACACCATTAGCTCACCTTCACGGGTGGGCCGCTCTTCGAGTGGCGCTCGGTGAGTTCCAGGAGATAACCGTCAGGGTCCTCGATAAATGCTACGTGGTCTTGGCTACCCGGACGATTGGGTTGTGGCCCGAGAGTAAATTTCACGCCTTCGGCTTTTAGTTTCTCGCTCAATTTGTATAGGTCGGAGACGTAGAGGGCAACATGGCCGTACCATTTTGGCATTTCTTTGACATGCCCCGGCCCGCCGGTCTCGATTAATTCTATACCGGGATATTCGTCTTCAGTGCCGTAACCGAGATAACCGACGCGCTCGTTTTTCTCCGGGTTGGGCCGAATGCGCTGCATGTCCATGCCGAGCAGCCGCGTGTAAAAATCGATGCTGCGATCGAGATCGCTGACCAACATCATCGTGTGGCGGATGCGAAAGGTGATGTTGTTTACGGTCTTTTCACCGGCCATGATTTTCTCCCATGGTTTTTCCGCGACACCGCGAACCAGTAAACCGAAATGTGAAACTTCGGCGAGACTAGCGCAGAAAAAGGCCGAGGGTCAAGGCGTGTAGCCGACCGTAGTAGGCGTGAATACCAGAACTAGAGTTCTTAGGTGTGATCTTCCGGGAGGACAAGCAAGCCGCGAGGTTGAATGATTAGAGATGATGCCGATCCAGACGTCTTTGCCTTCCGGCCCAATAAATCAGCGCCACGAGTACGAATAGCGTGACTGTCCAATTTCTCAGGGCCCAATCGATGACTCGGATCAGTTCCAAAGATAACCGCCCCGTGAATTCCCTGATCATGTCCATATGATCACCTCCGGGAAAGCGATTCGCGGACGAGCCAGGAGTTGATTCAATGATAGAAGGATATGTCGCCGGCGCGCAAGAAGAAGGCGGTGAAAACCGCTAAGAAGTCATCGGGCAAAATGGTGTAAAGCATTCCAAAATTGACCACGGCTTGACGGTTGAGTCAAAGAAAAATTTCTGCGGACACCAGGCCGGCGCGATGTGTTCTGCGATTGGTAAATTACAGTGCCAATCGAGGAAGCAAAAAAGATTCGGCACTGACTTGGCGGCAGCTCTATTCGTACGCAAAGAATGGCCGAGCTGAATTTAGGCCAGCGCTTTTACGAAAGCTCTTTTTAAAAACACCTCGATCAAATGCCGCTTGTAGTCAGCGCTGCCTTCGAGATCATCGACGGGATCGGCGGCCTTTGCGAGCGCTTCGGCGGCATCTCCCAGTTGTTTCTCGACCTGCGTTTTTGCGCCCGCAAGCAGGCCGTCACACTGGTCGGATCGAGTCGGTAATGCGCTGACACTGCCGACGACCGCCTTAGCTTTCTTGATCTGATCGCCGTCGATGTCCAGCACCAGTGCCAAACCCAATGTTGGCCGCTCCTTGAGTTGAAATTTGAGGTAAGCCGCGCGCTCAGTCTTCGCCGGGATTGGGATCTCGACTGCGACGAGAAGCTCGTC
>DASXSW010000124.1:0-16794 GCA_036505755.1 Binatia bacterium
AATCCCGAGCTGTCGAGTTCTTTGATCACGCTGGCGTCGACAAACTGTTCAGGCTTGGCCGAACGAGCCACCGGATCTTTCGCGCCCAATTCGCGCAAAATAGTCTGCACGCCTTTCAGCGTCGGATACGGTTTTTCGGGCATGAGCATTAAAACGATCGACTCGTAAGTGTCGTCCAACACCTCCTTCTCATCGGTTCGCAGATACTTGACCAAGACATCGATTGTTTCCTTTCGGTGGGTCTTGGCGTATTGAATCCCTTCAATGTAAGCGCGCATGAAGTCCCGCGCTAAATCAGGCTTCGATTTGAGCAAGGCTCGGGTCGTTGCGATGCTGGTATGTTGGTATTCCAATCCGAGCATCTGAAGATCGGCGAGCATGGGAAATCCCATCTTTTTGGCTCTGACCGAAGTCGGCGCGGATAGCATGGCCCCTTGGACTTTGCCGGCCTCCAATGCCGCAAGCTGAGCAGGCTGGTTGCCCATCTGAAGGATTGTCACCTCTTTGTTGGCATCCACGCCGTACTTATCCAGCGCGTAGCGCATCGCGAAATCCGTCGCCGACCCGTAGCGAGTGACCGCCACGGCTTTGCCCTTAAATTGATCCGGTCGGGTGATGCCCTTTTCTGTGTAAAGCTGGAACGTGAGTGTGTTGATCACTCCCGCGATAATGACCGTGTCCGCGCCACGCAGATTACTTTGAATAACCGCCGGCCCGGCGACGTTAGCGAAGCTGATGTCGCTGGCAACCAAAGCTTGAGCCGTTGTAGTGCCCGACTCGATGAGCACGGCTTGCACTTCGAGACCATACTTCCGGAAAAAACCTTTGTCCTGTGAGACCCAGAGCGCCGCCTGGTTGCCAGATATAGAACTGTAGGCCACGTTGATTTTTTGTAACGGCCGATCGGCTGCCAATGATACTGACGGCAGCAGCATAACGACTGCGCTGAACATAGTGACTGTCGTTAGAGCAAATCGCCCTAGCATGGTCTTGAAATGTTTTCCCATCGATTTTCTCCTTGTTAAGCCCTTAATGGCTGCTTATTCGCGATTTAGACGAGTCATCGCCGCTTTCAAGCTCGCTCTCATTCTCTCCAGAGACCGACCCAATTCACCGACCTCGTCATTGCTCTGGATGGAAACCGTTGTGTCAAGACGGCCGCGGCTGATCTCATCAGCGATGGCCTTCAAGTCCAAAATCGGCCGGATCGTTTTGCTGGCGAGCATGATCGATAAGCCAACCCCGAGGGCAAGGCAGGCGATGATCAGCCCGATAATCGGCAACAACGTGGCACGCATATCATTTTGCACGGTTTCTTCCCACAGTCCGACGCGCACGGTTCCGAGCTGCCCGTCGAGCAGCGGCGAACGGGTTTCGTAAACGCTCTTGCCACGCACTCTGGTCACTCGCGATGCGGTGGATGATCCACTCGCGTCTTTTAATTCGATGGGGAAGGGCTGTATGCTGCTCGCCAGCATCTCGCCTTTGGGATCCTGGATCAAAGCGTAGGCGACACCGTCCAGGCGGCCGTACTTTCCTACGAGCGCATCAAGTTCCAGCATGCCCCTGCGTGTCACCAAAGGAGCGGCGGCGTCCGCGAGGTTGGAGGCTAAAGCGGTGGAGCGGAGATCGACCTGCCTTTGCAATGCATTGTCGGTAAAATAGTAGACAATACCGATGACGAGCAGTCCCAAAACTAGTATGAGTCCGCTAAACGTCGTGCTGATTTTCCATTTGAGACCGCCGCGTTGCCAGCCGATGTGGAGCTGCTTGATAAATTTTGAACTTTCCATAGACGCGATTTCTTGAGGCATCGTCATTCCTCCAGAGAGTTGGCGATTGGTGGCGTTAGAAACGTTTGAAGTTCGAGATTTCCTGGAACATCGATTCCTCGAACTTGCTCTTTAGCTTACCGTCGGAGATCTCGCGACCCACGAGGCTGATCAGCTCGTCAAGCTTCGCCTCCGGCAGGTTGTCTGGCGACTCGCCCAACGCTTCAATCTGATCGCGCAATACTAGTGGGGCCATCGGGCCGATCACTTCGGTCAGAATGCTCGCTACACGATTCAGTAACGCAGGTGGCACGATATCGGCAACTGGTTTTGTGATTGATCCAGCCGGTTCGGCGAGACCAGCTTGGTATAAGCTAAAAACCACCTTGGCGATGTAGGCAAAGGGAATGCGCAGGATTTCGGCGATTTCCTGCACGGTACGTACGCCGTCGAGTTTGCTCAGTACGCGCCAGCCCACATTCGGTACCGTGATCGGGCCTGTATTATCTTCGGGTAAATTGGCGATTCGAAAGACCGCTTTGCCGGAGGGGATTACATCGAGGATGGTTTCCCACTCGCGCGTCATCGCTTTGACTTCATCGAGAATCTCGTCAGACGTTTTGTTGATCGTCGCTGCCGGCGCTTTGCCGTTGGGATGTAGATTAAAGGTTCCCTCGCCCCAAGTCACGGGATATAGCAGTGCTTTATCGCCTTCCCCAATGGGGCAGGTAGCGTGAACGATTTTTCCGTCGGTCAAATAAACTTCAACCGTCTCTTTGCCGCGGGCAAGCCTCAACACTCCTGATTTCTTGCCAGTGGTGGCAAGCAGTAGGAGGTCGGTTAAGCTGATGTGTGAGAGATTTCCTTGCATGACGTCCGTCCGTAATGAATCGGATTCGTTAACGGTCCTCCATGGAACGCTTCGCATCCTTCACACCCGAGACTTTCTTGGCCAAGTCAGCCAGCTCGTCGTGGCCGTTCAAGGTAACCTTCAAGGTCTTGATGACCGCGAGGCTCTTGCTGATTCCCACCATTTGCTCGAGAGTCGATTTTATTTGACTCTGGAGCAGATCCACTTCCTCGGTGGAGATTCCTTGTAGTTGCGACTGCAGTTCGTCGTACAGACGCGTAATGCTGTCGATCTGCCCGAGCGACTCGGTCTTTTGCGTGATGTCCTCATAAAGCCGAGAAATATCTTCGGTGAGATTTTGCAAATCGTTCTTCATATCAAACTTTCTCCTATTTCTTTTGCTTCATGCTTGTAACTGCGCTCGACGGCCGCTCGCCTGTGCCGGCATTGCCGGTTACTTCGTGGCCGCTCGCGCGTCCGGGAGCCGAATTCGCATTGGAGTTAATTCCCGGCGGAACGGAAGGCGATCTCATTTCCGATTGCACGGCTGGTTTGGCTGGCACGAATGTTTCCGAGGCTGGAGATTTGAGAAAATAAAAAGCCCCTAAAACCAAAGCTAAGAGGGCAAACGCTAAGACACCTGCTACTTTTAGATTTAACGGGCTGTGGCGCTGGTACAGATCGTATTCGCCATAATCTTTGATAATACTTTTTAGCTGGCGATCGATCTCGCCTTGTTTCGTCAAACCGGTGGCGTTTTCCTTAGCCGGTTTATGCTGTTGCGCTTCGAGGGAGGGAGTGATTTCGATTTGCCGGATTTTGGCCGATACTTCCTCAGGCACCGCGACGTCGACCGGTGCCACTTCACGCGGCGTGGATGCGATATTCGGCGTTGTCAGCGCCAAAGGAACTGTTGCAATTTTATGTTCGGAGGCTTTCTGCGTCGCAGGCTTCGGCGCTTTTCGCGGCACGGATAAATTCGGTGAGCCGGCAAAATCGCCGTAGTTATGAATCAGATCGTCGAGGAGACGTTGATTGAAATTTGAGTTTGCCGCAGGGGTGGTTTTTTTCCCACGGGTCTCATCTTGGGGACGCTCAGCGAAGGTTGCAGTTGTGGCGCCTTGATCGCTTGTTTTTGCTACGACGTTTCGCGTTTGCCAATCGTTAGCTATCGGTGATGGCGGTAGTAGATCTGTGTTCTCAACGATCTGAGGTGCTTCAGCCGTGGCAGGAGGGGCGAGTTCCTCGTCCATCTCGGTCAGTGCCATGGCCCGGACCACGGTGGCGTTTGCTTCGGCGGCCGGACTTGCTTCCAGTTGTAATAATCGGCTCGGGAGCCCTTTCGTACTCTCCTGATCGGAACCAACTATAATCGCTGCCGCGTTTTCACGCTCCGCATTCAATTGGTCGATATAAATCGCGAAGGAATGTGCACGGACTCTGACAAGTTGGACAAGCTTGTCCGCTGCGGCCAACGCATGGAGCGTTGGGTACTTTTCCAAACTGTCGGCATCAGCCAGGTCGAAGTTTTCATCTGGAATTGCCTCGACCGTCCGACGCACATCAGTTAGCGCCTGGCCCATGACCGCCAGGCCAGTCAATTTCAACTGCAAGAGGGAAAGCTCTCGAATCAAGTTCTCTGCCTTGGCTTGCGCACGACTCACGTCTTCGACGGAAAAATCGTCGAGCCGCTGCTGTAGTCCTTGGATAGAGTTAAGCACCTTGCCAAACCCGCCAAGTTGTGGCGCGGCAGGATTCGCGGGCACGGTTTCTTCTTTCTGAGCTGGAAGCATGGGGCCAATTGTCCCTGCTACGAACGTTACCGTAGGGGCTGGAACACCTGTTATCAACTAAGCAAAACAGTTGCCACGAATGCCCTGTCGAAAACATCTGTGTTTTCAGTGCTCTATAGACAGCTTTGTCCAGAAAATGCTAGATAATTCCACCAATTCTGTTCAGCGCGAACAAAATTGTACGAGCAAAAATTGCTCTATGTTTTTGGTTTTCCTGCGGAATTCGATGGGCCGGCTAACGCGGCGCGAGTATTAAAACCTGTCTTTGTGAATCTAGCCCAACCTGGTAGCGGCTAAGAAAATCCATCCCCAGTAAGCCTTCCAATCTTGGGTTGGGAGAAAAGTCATGAACCGCCACGATCAAATTGTTAACTTCGGCTTCCCCGACCTTGAGTGATTGGAGGGGCGTTAGCATCACTGAGATCAAGCCGCCGGCGGTATGGAAAGTTTGCTTACCGGTGGCACGAAGGGATAAGAGATTCGCCAGGCGCCGGGAAATCACTGTGTTCGATGCCCCGGTATCAAGCATCAAGTTGCCGCTGATCGTTTGGTTAAATGTCACTGACACGATCGCCGAACCCCCTGCCATAAGTATTGGAACCATGATCGCGCCACGTGGGGCTGCAGCAGAAGACACGCTGGGAAGGGAAACCGCTTTTGCGGAAGTTTCTCGCGGCAACGACTTGAAAAAACTGTCGACCTTCTTGGACTGCTCGCTGTCGCCGAGTTTAATCCATCCGACCACGCCCCTTTTGGTTTTGATTAAATACCACTTGATACCGCCTGTTCCTTGAGATTCCCCGACCGGCGTCGTGCTCTCACCGGGCAAAAGTGCTGCGATTGGCGGCGTGCTATCGTCGGGTGTGGCATAGATGTGAATGCCGTCAGATTTTTCGGCAGTTTTTGGTGCAGGATCAGATTGCGGATGTACGGAAGAGATGGGCAGCAGAGAAACCAAGAGCACGGCAGTGGCGAATGTTGCGCGAGCCAAGTTTGCCTCGGCGAGAATTTTCAAAAACTTGCCAAAGCAAATTTTTCAAGCTTGCGATACAGCGTGCGGGTCGAAATACCGAGCGCCTCCGCGGCCTTGGCCTTATTTCCATTGGTCTGGCGCAGCGCCTCCTCGATAACGCTTCGTTCACCCTCTTCTATGTTGCGGATCGCCTTCGTGCCGATCTCTTCGCGCCGTCCAGTTGCATAATGCTGCAAGTTCATCGGCAGGTCGCTGATCGTAATGTAGTCACCATCGGAAACCATGACGGCGCTTTCGATCACGCTCTTGAGCTCCCTGATGTTGCCCGGCCAGGGGTAGTCGAGAAACAGCGCTTTGGCGGAGCTGGTCAATTTTTTCAACGGCTTTTGAAATTGGTTGCAGGCTTGGTAAACGAAGTTGGCGATAAGGAGAATCATATCCTCTCTTCGTTCGCGCAGCGGTGGCAGAATAATGCGTGCGCTGTTAAGCCGAAAGTAGAGGTCCTTGCGAAAACCGTTACCCTGAATAGCTTCCTCGAGCTCCTTGTTGGTTGCGGCAATGATCCTAACGTCGCTCGCTTTGGGCATCGATTCGCCGACGCGATAATATTGTCGGGTTTCGAGAAAGCGCAACAGTTTGAGTTGGATTGCCGGCGCGAGATCACCGATCTCGTCTAAAAACAAGGTGCCGCCTTCCGCGGCCTCGATGAAGCCTTTTTTATTGCGGTCGGCCCCGGTAAATGCGCCCTTGACGTAACCGAAGAGCTCGCTTTCGACCAATGTTTCAGGGATTGCCGTCATGTTGCAGCCCACGAAGGGCCTGTCGGCACGTGGTCCACGGCAATGGATATATTGGGCCATAACTTCT
The DNA here is from genome assembly GCA_036505755.1 of Binatia bacterium. GTDB lineage: Bacteria > Desulfobacterota > Binatia > UBA9968 > UBA9968 > DP-20. Next base: position 6,256 of record DASXSW010000124.1, read on the forward strand.
TTGCCCGTGCCGGTCTCCCCGGTAATCAAGACGGTAATATCGTGCATGCCGTATCGATTCGCCAAATTTAGAACCTCATGGAACTGAGGCGTATCACCGATCATCGTCGGCGCTTTGACGGTATGGAGGTTGTTGTTGTCACTGGGTGGTAGGTTGACGTGACCGAATAAACCGTAGAGTGCTTGAGGATGATGAGGATCGTAGCAAATGAGCGCGAGACTACTGGAGCTGCCACCCAATCGTTGCGCGAAACTGTGCCAACTCGTGTCTTGGCAGACGGCGAGATCGGCGAAGATGAATTTTTGCTGTTCAATGGGAAAAGCCATGAGCACGCGTTCGGCTTCCTCAATCGATCGGCTGATGTGCACCGAGCAATCGCGCGTTTCGACGAATTTGGAGATGCCCGTGAGCGGCGAATCGGTCGAGTTAATGATGAGCGCGAGAGGCTTGGCCATGAGCGATTAATCTGGCGTCGGTGCGGTCGGCAGAATGACCATGTTCTCGAGCGAATCCGCGAGAAGCTGTCGGCTAATCCGCGGTGGTGTACCAAGATAGTTGCAGGCCGCGATGACATGTTCGGCAATAAACTTTGGGTGAAAACCCGCAAACGGGATTTTGTACTTGATGTAAAACGAGTTGAGCAGGTAGGCCATCGTCTCTTCGGAAAATTCCAAGCCGTAGGAATCGCAAATGCGCTGGAAAATTTCTTTGAATTCCTCTACTGTCGGCGGATTGATCTTCATCTTGTAATGCACGCGGCGCAACTGCGCCGGATCCATCAGCTCCTCCGGCGGAAAGTTCGTTGCAAATATTACCAGTTGATCGAATAACAACGCAAACTTCTTGCCGGTATGAAGCGTCAAATAATCGACTTTCCGCTCCAACGGAAAAATCCAGCGGTTCAGCAGTTCGTGCGGCCGTACCCTCTGGCGCCCAAAGTCGTCGATAACAAAGATGCCGCCGATCGCTTTCATCTGCAGTGGCGCCTCATAGTATTTCGAATGCGGATCAAAATCCAGATCGAGCATCTCGAGAGTCAATTCGCCGCCCGATATGAGATAGGGCCGCTTGCAGCGCACCCAGCGCGGGTCATGTTCGAGCTGTGGCAGAAACATCGGGTGAGAATCGCCGTTGGTGTTGTTGTCGCTCGTCGGAAACAACACGTGGACCGAAGGATCGTAGATCTTGATAATCTGACCGTCTGCTTCAATGGCGTACGGGATATACACTGGCTGTTCAAAGGCGTTGACCAGGGCTTCGGCGATGGAGGTTTTACCGTTACCCGCCGATCCGTAAACTAATATCGCGCGACCGGAATTGGACGCGGGCCCCAAACGGCGAACGACGTCCTCTGAAAGCACCAGATGGGAGAGCGCTTTTTTTAGCTTATCGATGCTGATGACCTCGTTGGTGATCGTCTGCTTTTGAACTTGCGTCTGGTAGGTTTCTAGAGGCACCGGGACCGGGCCGATATACTCGCAACGGCGCAGTGCCTCGCTGGCTCTTTCTTTGCCGGCGTTGGTGAGCGCATAGCGCATAATATTATAGTTTTTTTCGGAGGGCCCACGAATTTCGACGAGCGCCTCTTTCTTAGCAAAGGTCAAAAGTTCTTCGACGACCCAGCGGGTGAGTTTGATCTGTTCGGAGAGCTCCGGAATCGTTTGAAGCGCGGAAATATACATCGTCCGGAGGAGACAGTTGAGCAAAAAGTTCCCCTCCAGTCCGGTTTGGTCGATGCTTTTTGCTACCGCGGGAGGTTCTTGAAGTATCGCTTCTAAGTCAGCGCGACTAATGTATCCGAGGGCAACCAAGTTGTCGCCCAAACGGCCTCCAGCAATTTTTTGCTGCTGGACCACCTTGTTGAGTTGCTCGGCGTTTATGACACCTTTTGCTAATAACAGCTCGCCTATCGCCATATAATTCGTTCTCTTTTTTAAAAAAATGTTGTCTTTAGATCCGGCAACAATTATATTGCGGTATAACCTGCAAAAAGACGTTTCATTATAAGTGATTGCGGTACTGTGTCAAGAAAAGTTCGGTTCCCTGGCGTCAGACGGTCTAGAGGTGTTATTTTGATCCGACGAAAAATTGAAGTATTACTGCTAGTTTTCCCCTTGCTGGCCATCGGCTGTGTGCTGTTGGACGATAATGCTCCAAAAAAACCCGCTACTACAGGATTAATTGCCACTCCACCGTCTTATTACAGTACCGCAAAGGCTAGGTATCTCGGTGGCAAATATAAGGAGAACTTGGACCGGATGGTCGAGCGGATCGTGCGCAATCCGAAGACGTCCACGCTCCAGTTTGCCAACAATATTTCATCGGTCGGTGGCATAGGCTTCTTTACTCATTCCGCCGCCAAGAGCGCTGATGAGCGCTACCTTGAAGTCGTTCTGGCAACTCCGGAGACCTTCGAAACCAAGGGAGAGCTGAGCGACAAGGTGCAGCGTCTCTTTTCTCAATATGGGTTGGAGATATTAGGGATTCTGAGCGGCGATAGCGATATCTATCAAGATAAGGAGCTCAGCGGATACGGCTTGAATCTCGCGTGGCGCAATATCCTCGCAGAACCGGCAGGCAATCGCGTCACGATTGCGCGGGCGATTATCTACTTTCCGAAGGATCGGGTTCGCAATTATATTCGGCATGAGCTTAACCAAAACGATTTACTCGGGAATGCCGTAATTTTTTCCGTTGAAGAAGATGGGCCGCTGACACTGGTTTCCTATGAGCCGCGGGAAACGCGGCCGGATCTGCGCCCGGCGATTCGTGAAGATAATTTAACCTCTGTGCCCGCCCCCTCCGCCTCAAACGCACGTCCAGCCCCATCGTCGCCGGCAACAGCGAAAGAGTCCAGTCAAAAACGTGAACCAACAGCTGAACCCGGCAAGAAGGAAGCGACCGGCATTAGCCAATCAACAAACTCAACGATTGCAGAGACGAAAGGCCCAGAAGCTAAAGTAGAATCTACGAAGCCGGTCGGGCCGACGAAGAACACTATTCCATCCGCGGCCAAGTCAGATGTTAAGGCGGTTGACGCGCAGGAAAAGTTGGCGCCCGTGGCGGCGGCACGCGCCGAGCCGGCTGTAGTAAGCAAACGCACGGAAAACACAGTTTCAGGAGCGCCGGTAACTGAATCAAAGCCTGAACCAATTGCGCTCGCGCCAATACCGCCAGTACCATCCTCGCCACGAGTAGAAGGGGTAATACCACCCCCCCTAGCTGAGGCCACGCCTGCAGTCCCGCTGGCCGAGAAAAAAGCTCCTGCGGTTTCGCCAACACCAGCGGCAAGAGTAGATAGCGATGCGCCGAGCAAGAAAAGTGAAGAGACGCGAGAAGTAACAGCCGCAGCACCAACGCAAACGCCGGTTGTTGCCGTGAAAAAGAATGAAGCGGACGGGCAACGAGTTATCGAAGCGCCCAAGCCGGCATCTGCCGCGACACCGGGAAAAACCGCGACCGAGCCAAAAAAACCCGAGAGCGCATCAAATGAGAAGCAGCGGGAAACCACCGTGGCGAAAATACCGGCCGAAACATCTTCGGTCACTCAGCAGAAGGAAGTGAAAAAGAGTTCTGAGCCGCCGACAATTGCGGGAAAGGCTGAATCGCCGGCGCCATTGACCGCGGCCCGCCGAGAGATCACGCCGCCGACGTTGACAGAGAAATTTCCCGAAGCAAAGACACGCGAGCCGACCAAGACCGAGGCGCCAGTGGTAAAATCCACCGAACCGCTGCGCCCGGTCGAAGCAAAGGCAGCGACTCCCGCAGCGCCAATCGCAAAGTCGGAAGCGCAGCCGCAAGAGGTAAAATCATCAACACCGGCAGCGAAAGGACCCAAGGAAAATATTCCTGGTGTGAAAGCTCGAGAGTCGGAACCGGCCCAGGCAGAAAAAGTACTAATCGACAATAACACCTCAGCTGGCGAAACTCCCAAAAAAATTACACCTCCGGCCTCGGTTCCAATCAAAACCGCGGTGGCGGAAAAAGTGACGCCGATCCCTGCGACTGCCGCCGCGAAAGTTGACACGCCGATACTTGAGGCCAAGTCAGCGCCCGCGGCTGTCTCGGAGCCACGGCAGCAGGACACCACGGCTGAAAAATCAGGGGGCGAACAGATCGCGTTGCTGAGAAAGCCGGCTGAAATAGTTCCGGATAAAAAGCCGCCGGTTCGGCCTGCGCCGAAAACGTTGGAGGGTTTTATCATTCAGCTTGGCTTCAACGACAAGGAGAAAGCCCGGCGCTGGGCAGAAACGATGGAGCAACGCGGCTATGCAGTTTCAGTCACGGAAGCCGGCGCCGAGGGAGCTCTTCGAGTGAGACTCGGAAACTTTGCTGTACGGGACGACGCGGAACGGCAACTGCAGACATTCAAACAAGAAGGACTGAGCGGTATCATTATCAATCTGCCGCAGGGTTTTCGGCCGGAAGCCCGGTCATCGATTCCGTAACACAGGAAGTACCTCTTCGCAACGAATCAGTTCTGAAGTGCAGGGGTAGGGAAATTTAGATGGATTCTCACGGGACCTGGGACGATCACGCGCCACCTTTTAATTTTTCACGTAGAATTTCGTTCACTTTCTGAGGATTGGCCTTACCATGAGTCGCCTTCATAATCTGGCCGACAAAAAAGCTAAAGACTTTTTCATTTCCCGACCTGTATTGCTCAACTTGTTTGGCGTTTGCCGCTAGGACCATATCGATGGCGGACTCGATAGTGCCGCTATCCGAGACTTGATCAAGCTCCTTTTCACTGACAATTTGCTGTGGTGAGTGGCCTGAATCCAACATCGCTTCAAAGACTGTCTTGGCAATTTTGCCACTGATTTTACCCTGATAGATCAGTTGCACCATCTCGGCCAATTGCTGTGCCGCTATCGGCCAGCTAGTGATATACAGTTGTTCGTCGAACTTGCGTTCCTTTACGACCCGAAACAGGTCGCCAACGATCCAGTTGCTGAGTGCCTTCGGATTCGCATGGGATTTCACTGCTGATTCAAAATAATCAGCGATGTCCCTCCGGTTCGTGAGCAATTCGGCGTCGTACGCGGGAAGACTGTAATCGGACATGAATCGGACTTTACGCACGGCGGGAAGTTCGGGCAGCGCAGCGCGTATTACAGCAATCCAGGCGTCGTCGATCAATAGTGGCAGCAAGTCTGGATCGGGAAAATAACGGTAATCATGCGCCGATTCTTTCGACCGCATGGAGCGGGTCTCTTGGCGGTTGTCATCCCATAGCCGGGTTTCCTGGATCAGCTTGCCGCCGTCCGATAGCACGTCGGTCTGTCGTTCGATTTCGTACGCGAGCGCTTTTTCAACGGCCTTGAACGAATTGAGGTTCTTGATTTCGATCTTGGTGCCGAGTGTCTCACTAGCGATGGGACGGACCGACACATTGGCGTCGCAGCGAAAGCTGCCTTCTTCCATATTGCCGTCGCAGATGCCCAGGTACTGCAGGATCTGTCTCAGCGTCCGAAGATAGACGCCGGCTTCTTCGGGTGTGCGCATATCCGGCTCGCTGACGATTTCCAAGAGCGGAACCCCGGCGCGATTGAGATCGACGAGACTCGAGTCGCCGTGTGCGTCGTGAATATTCTTTCCCGCGTCTTCTTCCATGTGAATACGAGTCAGGCGAACGCGCTTTGTCGCCCCATTTACCTCGACTTCAATGTAACCGTCCGTGCAAATCGGGCGCTCATACTGGCTAATCTGATAGCCTTTGGGCAGATCCGGATAAAAATAGTTCTTGCGTGCAAGTATGCTCACGCGGGCGATGTCGCAACGAGTGGCCAGTCCCGCCTTGATGGCAAACTCGACAACTTTCTTGTTTAAAACCGGCAACACGCCGGGAAAGCCGGCGCATACCGGACAGGTGTTTTGGTTCGGCGCTTGGCCGAACTTTGTCGAGCAGCCGCAGAAGATTTTTGATGCGGTGAGCAGCTGTGCGTGGACCTCTAGACCTATGACCGGCTCGTACTTCATCACGTGACAAATTGAAAATCGATGATTGAGGAGAGCAAGTCGCGATCGTCTGTCATTGATTCCCAATCCTCGGTCTTTTTTTGTGCCATTCCGTGGCCTGCTCATAGTTGTAAGCGACGCCGAATATCGTCGATTCGTCGAAAGGCTTGCCAATAATTTGCAGGCCGATGGGCATGCCTTCCGAATCGAAACCGCAGGGTAACGACAGCGCCGGCAGTCCCGCGAGATTAATCGAAATCGTGTAGATGTCAGATAGGTACATCTGCAGCGGATCCTGGGTTTTCTCGCCGAGCTTGAACGCGGTGGTCGGCGCTGTTGGCGTCACGATTACATCGCAGCGTTTGAAAGCCTCGTCGAAGTCTCGCTTGATAAGCGTACGGACCTTTTGAGCTTTGAGATAGTAGGCATCGTAATAGCCCGCCGACAAGGCGTAGGTGCCGAGCATGATCCGGCGTTTGACCTCGGCGCCGAAACCTTCGTCGCGGCTAATCATATACGTCTCCGTGAGATCCTGGGCCTGGGCGCGACGGCCGTAGCGCATGCCGTCGTAGCGCGCCAAGTTTGAGCTTGCCTCGGCGGTGGCGACGATGTAATAGACCGCAACGGCATATTCCGTGTGCGGCAGGGAAATCTCTTCGACCACGGCCCCGGTTTTTTCCAGCTCGCGGATTGCCGTGCGTACGGCTCTTTCGACTTCCGCCTGCATCCCCGCGACGAAGTATTCTTTAGGAATGCCCAATCGAAGCCCTTTGACCGGTTCCGTAAGCGAACTCGCATATCGAGGCACTGCTCGATTCACCGAAGTGGAATCGCCCGGATCGTATCCCGCGATGGCTTCCAGCAAGAGCGCCGCGTCGCGGACGTCTTTGGTCATCGGGCCGACCTGATCCATGGACGACGCAAAAGCGACGATGCCGTAGCGGCTCACGCGTCCGTAGGTCGGCTTCAGTCCGACGATGCCGCAGCATGCCGCAGGCTGGCGAATCGAACCGCCGGTGTCAGTACCCAACGCGGCGATGCACTGATCTGAGGCCACGGCAGCGGCGGACCCGCCGGAAGAGCCTCCGGGTATGCGCTCGAGATTCCACGGGTTACGCGTCGGAAAGAACGCCGAATTCTCCGCCGACGAGCCCATGGCAAATTCATCGAGATTGGTTTTTCCCGTAATGACCGCGCCTGCGGCACGCAGCTTCTGGACGGTTGCCGCGTCGTAGGGTGGAATGAACTCGCCAAGAATTTTCGATGCGCAAGTGGTGCGCAGGCCGCAGGTAAGAAAATTGTCCTTCACCGCGATCGGGATTCCTAGAAGCGGCGATATGCCGCTATCCTGCTTGAGACGTTTGTCTGCCTGTCGGGCCTGCTCCAGCCCGTCGTCGCGCGCGACGGTCAAGTAGGCGTGGATTTTATCGTCTGAAGCGGCGATGCGTTGAAACACGGCTTCGGTGAGCTCAAGGGAGGAAAACTCACGTTTGCGTAATCTTTTGCCGGCATCGTCGAGCGTGAGTGCAGCGAGGCTCATTCGATGATCTTGGGAACTTTGAAGAAGGTGTTGTCCCGGTCGGGCGCGTTGGCTAGCAGAGCGTCCGCATTGGGGCGATTTGTAACTTTGTCTTCGCGGAAAGCGTTGACAGCATCGACTTCATGGCTGAACGCCTCAATGTTTGACGTATCTAATTCAGCGAGCTTCTCCATGTATGCCAAAATATGATCGAGCTGTTCGGTGAGCTGCGTTTCTTCCTGTGGGGTTAGCCGGAGTCGCGCTAAAACCGCGACGCGCTGCACCTCATCACGAGTCAGTTTCATGGAAATTTTTTAACATAAGGCATCCGCAATTCCAATCCGCTATTCGTCCAGGCACAGGCGAATTATTTTATTGCAGTCAAGACGCCTTTTGGCTAACAATGCGAAATCATGCGCGGCGGGCAGATGTTGTTGGGGACGGAGCTGGTAAAGCCGTTAAAATTTCGTGCTTTCGAGGAGGAGGGGTATGCCCGCGGCTTCAAATGCGTCGCCGGAGCGGATGAAGTGGGCAGGGGACCACTCGCCGGTCCAGTAGTTGCCGCGGTGGTGATCTTGCCGCGGGGCTTTTCCCATCCTGAGATTAAAGACTCAAAACTGCTTACACCCAAGCAACGGGAAAAATTGTCGCCGCTCATTTGTGAAATTGCGGAGGGCTGGGGGGTCGGCGTAGTCGACGTGGAAGAAATTGATCGCATCAATATTCTCCAAGCCAGCCTTTTAGCTATGGTCAAGGCCATCGATTGCTTGAAGGCTCCACCCGATTGTTTGTTGATCGATGGGAACCAGATCATCCCGAGAGAGCTGATTCTTAATTCCAAATCCTATGCGGGAGGATGGCTGTACCAAAAAACCATCATCAAAGGAGACCTGATATGTCTTTCGATCGCGGCGGCCTCGATCATTGCCAAAGTCACACGCGATGAGATGATGGTCAAGTTCGATAAGCACTATCCGAACTACGGCTTCGCCGCCCATAAAGGTTATGCCTGCGCGGCTCATCTGGAGGCGCTGCGCCGTCACGGACCGTCACCGATTCACCGGCAGAGCTTCCAGCCGGTGCGCGATTGGTCGGTGACGGCGGATATAAGCGCTGCGGTGGTTGATGATGAGTATGAATGACTCCAAGCAGTTGCTGGGAAAAGAAGGCGAGCGTCTCGCGGAACAATATCTCAAGAAGAAGGGCTATAAGATTGTCGAACGTAACTATCGCTGCAGAGGCGCTGAGTTGGACCTTATTGTTTTGGATCGGCGTGTTATTGTATTCGTCGAAGTGAAGACTCGAACCGGGCACGGTTTCGGTTCACCGTTCGAAGCAGTGGAATTTCGCAAGCAACAGAAAATGATTCAGGCGGCCCAGTGCTTCCTGAATGAAAGGAAGCTCCATCAGCGCGATGCGAGATTCGACGTCGTGGGGATTTCCTGGCCGGGGGACGAGCCGTTGGTTGAACATATCGAGAACGCCTTCGAATTGTCGTAAGTAATAAAATGCTGGATGTAAAACTTCTGCGAGAAAATTTGGACGACGTGAAGGCGCGTATAGCTACGCGCGGTGTCAAGATCGATTGGGATGAATTTGTTTCGCTGGACCGCGAGCGGCGCGATGCCTTGGCGAACATCGAGCGTCTCAAAGAAAAAAAGAATAAGCTCTCCGGCGAGATCGGTAAGCTCAAAAAAAGCGGGGATGTGAAAGTTACACCGGCTACTGGCTCGTTGGTCTTAACGGGCGGCGACGTCACGATGCTCATGCGCGAAAGCGAAGAGGTGAGCGAAGCGATTCGCAACACCGAAGGGCCACTCGCCGAAATCGAGGGAAAGTTCGATCAATTTATGTTGACTTTGCCGAACCTGCCGCATCCGAGCGTCAAGGTTGGCAAGAACGAGACCGATAATCGCGAAGTGCGTCGCTGGGGCGAGCCGCCCAAGTTCGACTTCACGCCCCTGAATCATTGGGACATCGGCGAACAGTTAGGTATTTTGGATTTCGCCCGGGCAGCAAAAATCGCCGGGGCCCGGTTCGCAGTCTACCGAGACGCCGGGGCCCGGCTCGAACGAGCGCTCATCAACTTCATGCTGGACCTTCATACGAAAGAGCACGGCTACAGAGAAATGCTGCCGCCTGCGCTGGTGAACCGAACCGTTCTTGTAGGCACCGGCCAACTTCCCAAGTTCGAAGAAGATCTGTTTCATCTCGCCCCGGGCGATTATTTCTTGATTCCCACCGCGGAAGTTCCGCTGACCAATCTTCACCGTGAAGAAATGATCGAGCGCGGGGAACTGCCGATCAAATACGTTGCTTACACGCCGTGTTTTCGCAGCGAAGCGGGTTCCTACGGCAAAGACGTTCGAGGCCTTATACGTCTGCACCAATTTAACAAGGTCGAGATGGTGAAATTCGCCGAACCGGAGACGTCGTACGACGAGTTGGAGAGCATGGTTCAGAATGCTGAAGAAGTTTTGAAACGGCTCAAGCTACCTTACCGCGTCGTCGAGCTTTGCACCGGCGATGTCGGTTTTGCCTCGGCAAAAACCTACGATCTCGAAGTCTGGCTGCCGGGACAAAATGCTTATCGCGAGATCAGCTCTTGCTCCAATTGCGAAGACTTCCAAGCCCGCCGCGCCAACATTCGCTACCGCAAGGACAAGAAGGGCAGACCGCTCTTCGTCCACACGCTGAACGGTTCCGGTTTAGCGGTCGGTCGCACTCTCGTCGCCGTACTGGAAAATTACCAGCAGAAAGACGGCAGCGTCGTCATCCCTGATGCGCTTCGATCATATATGGGTGGGTTGGAACGGATCGGGTAGACACGGCCGAAGCGCGGAGCTTGAACCGCGACCCACGACGCGGCGGTATAGCTCGGATTGACGAGAATAGCTAAATCGTCCCGCTATGTTGGAGATGAAGAATGCAGCGGATGTTATCGTTGCTGACGACCCCGTTCGGAGTCACGTAGCAAACCCAAGTGCGAGTCGAAGGCACGGGCGAAAACTTAGATTTGTCCACGGAAGCTTGCGATCCCGCAATATCCACAGTCAGTG
>DASXSW010000125.1:0-4490 GCA_036505755.1 Binatia bacterium
AGCGTAAATTGGCCGCGCTGCATCGGTTGCGTTCCGCGGTTCTCTTTGACACGCCGAGGCTTGGCCGTACGGAAATAATGTTTCCCAGGTGACGATTTCTTGAAAGCTGTCCGGCTCCACGCCTACGGTGGAATTGATAACCTGCATTACGAAGAGACCGACGATCCACAATTGAAATCGTCCCATGATGCGATCGTTAGACTCAAAGCCGCATCGGTCAATCACCATGACGTTTCTATTCGCCGTGGCATAGGTCCCGCGGCCGCGTACTTGCCGCATATTCTAGGGAGCGACGGCGCGGGTATAATCGCCCAGATCGGCGCCGAGGTGAGCAACGTCAGGCCCGGCGACGCTGTCTGTCTTTATCCAGCGAGCAGTTGCCGCCGTTGCGAATTTTGTAACGCTCAACGCGAGTACTTCTGCAGCCAACGGCGGCTGTTGGGAGAATGCGAAAGCGGCACCTACGCCGAGTACGTGAGCGTACCCGCCCGCAACTGTTACCCGATGCCGCAAGGGTTCTCGTTCGAAGAAGCCGCCGCCCTTCCTTTGGTTTACACCACCGCCTGGCGTATGCTGATCAACGATGCTCAGTTAAAACCCGGTGAATCGGTGTTGATTCTGGGCATCGGCGGTGGAATCGCTACAGCCGCTTTCCAAATCGCTGCCTCAATCGGCGCACATATCATCGTTACATCGAGCAGCGAAGACAAATTGGCAAAGGCCAACAAGCTCGGCGCCGAACATGGGATCAACTACCAGACGGCGGACGTCGCTAAAGAAGTGAGAAACCTTACCAACAAGCGCGGCGTCGACGTCGTCGTTGACTGCGTTGGTGGTGACGGTTGGGTTAAGAGTTTTGCCGCGCTGGCTAAAGGCGGACGTTTGGTTACTTGCGGCGCGACCGCGGGAGCCAACCCGCAAACTGATCTCCGGCGGGTGTTTTGGAATCATTTAAAGGTCTTCGGATCTATGGTGGGCACGCGCGAAGAGTTTTGCCAGGTTCTATATTTCATGGCTGTCGCGCGTACCAAACCGATCCTCGATCGAGTATTTTCGCTCAAGCACACAGCTAATGCGCACCAACGCATGGAAGCGGGTCAACAGTTCGGCAAGATGGTTCTGTCCATTGAAAGGTAGCCGCGTTGGTCGCCAATTGAGACGCCCAAGCATTAGGCAATAGGCGAGTGATTGAACCAAAATGCGGGTAATCGGAGGAGAAAGAAAAGGCCGCCGGCTGATTGTGCCCAAGGGTCAAGCCGTGCGGCCCACGGCAGCGCGCGTCAAAGAGTCGCTGTTTAACATTCTGCCGCATGACTTTACCGGAATGAAGGTGCTCGACTTGTTTGCCGGAACCGGGAACCTTAGCATCGAAGCATTAAGCCGAGGCGCGGTAAAAGCCGTCTTGGTCGATGCGTCGGCGCGGTCGGCGACGACGATCCGGGAAAATCTCCGGAGGCTCGGACTAACGGCGCGAACGGAGATCTGGATCGCTCCGGCGGCCCGAGCTTTGAAGGCGCTGGCCAAACGAGGCGAGAAATTCGATATGATTTTTCTCGACCCGCCGTACGATCAGGGATTGCTGGAATCATCGCTGAAGGTGCTCGCCCAAGGGGATTTGTTGTACCAGTCGGGAACGGTCGTCGCCGAGCATAGCACGCGCGAAGCCGTGAGCTCGCGTTACCGATCTCTCGTCTTGAACGACCAGCGTCGTTATGGTGATACTTTGCTTTCGTTCTTTAGACCCGAACCCAAAACCGATCCAGATGCTTGAGGAGAACCTATGGCTATCGACAATATCGCCATCTACCCGGGCTCGTTCGATCCGATTACCAACGGGCATGTGGATCTGGTCAAGCGCACCTTGAGGGTTTTTGACAAGATCATCGTCGCCATCGCGACCAATCCGGACAAAGATCATTGTTTGTTCACGGTGCAAGAGCGGCTCAAAATGATCAATGACGTTTTCGCAGATCTCCAGGGCCGGGTCCAAGCCGATTCGTTTCACGGCTTGCTCGTCGACTATGCTGAGCGAAAGCACTCCACGGTGGTCATCCGTGGTCTCAGAGCGGTGTCGGATTTTGAATATGAGTTCCAGATGGCGATGATGAATCACCGACTTAAACCAAAGCTCGAGACCCTGTTCATGATGACCGGCGAATCGGAGTTCTACACCAGCTCGCGCCTGGTTAAGGAAGTGGTCAGTCTGGGTGGTGATGTCTCCGGCCTCGTGCCTGACAACGTTTTGAAGATGCTCAAACAAAAGTTTAACCGCTGAGGAAATACTTTAATGACAAAGCTCGCCGAAAAAACCAAACTGATCAAACCTTCGGTAACTCTGGCGATCGCTGCCAAAGCCGGCAAACTTCGCGCCGAAGGAATCGATGTCGTCAATTTTTCCGCCGGCGAGCCGGATTTCGACACGCCGGAACGTATCAAAGCCGCGGCCATCGAAGCGCTGCGCAGAGGCATGACCAAATACACCGACGTTAAGGGCATCGAGCCGCTGCGCGAAGCAATTGCTGCAAAATACCAGCGCGAGCACGATCTCGTTTATCGCAAGGAAGACGTGATCGTGAGTTGCGGCGCCAAGCATTCCATTTACAACGTTTTACAAGCCGTGGTTAATCCGGGCGACGAGGTCCTGATTGCCTCGCCGTATTGGGTCAGCTATTCGGACATGGCTTTGTTAGCGGGCGGCGTACCCAAGTTGATTTCGACGAATGAATCCACCGGATTCCGCATAAAACCACAGCAACTCCGAGCAGCGCTTACGCCCAAGACCCGAGTGTTTCTAATAAACAGTCCATGCAATCCGACCGGAGCAACCTACTGCCGGGACGAGTTGCTTGGTATCGCAGGTGTCCTAGAAAAGCACGATTGCCTCATCCTCGCCGACGACATCTATGAGAAAATCGTCTACGACGGATTTGAAGTCCATAACATCGTGACGCTCTGCCCCGCATTGCGCGACCGTACGATTATCGTGAACGGCGTATCAAAAACGTACGCGATGACGGGTTGGCGCATCGGTTACGCTCTCGGCCCGGGCGATATCATCGCGGCTGCGGCCAAAATTCAAAGCCAGAGCACTTCGAATCCGACATCGATCGCCCAAGCAGCAGCGTTGGAAGCGATTGCCGGGTCGCAAGAGGAAGTTACGCCGATGGTCCGCGAGTTTCACAAGCGGCGCGATGTTATCGTCGACCGGCTGAACGCCATCGACGGAATTCGCTGCCTCAAACCGCAAGGAGCGTTTTACGTGTTCCCCAACATCGCGGCGCTGCTCGGTAAGACGGCAAACGGGAAAAAGCTCGGCTCTCCCTGCGATGTCGCAGACTACCTACTCGAAGAAGCAAAAGTCGCTGGGGTGCCAGGCGAAGATTTCGGCTCGAACGAACACATTCGCTTTTCTTACGCGACCTCGCTGCAAGATATCGAAAAAGGCTGCGCGCGTATTGGCGAAGCTGTAGCTAGATTGGATTAATCCAAAAGAGGTTTCGGCCGCTGACCGGTTTTCTTGAATACGAAATAGTCGCGCAGGATTTGTGCATGATCGAAAACCAGCGGAGTTGGTAAATCTTTTTCTTCGAAGAGCCGCGCCACTTTAGCATCGTCCGCGCCGCGTGGCTCTCCCTCGGCAGTTGCGATGAACACCGTCGAAACGCTGTGATGCCGAGGATCGCGTCTCGGGTCGGAATAGGTATAGAACTGTTCGGTCAATACCACATCCAAAGAAGTTTCTTCTTTGGCTTCGCGCACGGCCGCTGTCTCGAGACTCTCTCCGTAATCGACGAATCCTCCCGGTAAGGCCCAACCGTGGGGCGGGTTTTTTCTTTCAATCAGCACGATGCCGCGATCGATCACCTCAATGATAATATCGGTCGTCAACAATGGATTGCGGTATTTTTCGGCCATCGCTTCTCTCACTACCTTGACTCCTCTCAAAGCGCAAGGTAGAAAGAAAATTCAATTCATTGCCGCGGGGTGGAGCAGTCTGGTAGCTCGCAAGGCTCATAACCTTGAGGTCCCGGGTTCAAATCCCGGCCCCGCAACCAACCTTTTCAATGACTTATTAGCCGGCTGTCCAAGAAGTGAGCGATCCAGGCTCAGACGGCCGCAATAATGCGCCTGAATCATCGCCAGCGAAATAACTACAATGCTGGACAACCGTCAGTGGTTCTCCCCTGCCCTCATCGCCTCCCTGATAAACGTGTACGGCGTCGCATAAAACTTCCTGCGTCTAGATCCCAAGCTTTTTTAGTGGCGCCGCCCAATTGTGCACGGTCCACGTTATCGCTTCGTATAGCATAGGTCCAAAAAAGGAAATGTTTTTATCAAAACCTCAATTGAACTGAAGCGTCGTTGGACTAAACCGCTTCGCGGTGGATGAGAGGGCGCTGTTAGTGAAGCATTTTCGGTAATCCACCCGCAGTTCCTTTATCATCGATCTTTTCTTTGCTCGGTCTCTGAGCGCAGTGATAGCCTCCGTG
>DASXSW010000126.1:0-14565 GCA_036505755.1 Binatia bacterium
ATGAGGAAGGACTGCCGGTTTTTTTCGTCAAAGATATTCCTCCCGTGGGGCCGCCGGAGCTGAAGATCGACCGTCCGGAGATCTACTTTGGCGAGGAGACCCGCAACTATGTGGTGGTTGGCGGCGGCACCAAGGAATTCGACTATGCCAAGGGCCAGGAAAATGTCTACAACGTTTATGAAGGCCGCGACGGCGTGTCCTTGGGCAGTCTTTGGCGGCGGGCGTTATTTGCCTGGTCCTTCGGCGACTTCAAGCTGCTCATCAGTGACAACGTAACCTCGGCGAGCAAGATTCTATTTCGCCGCCTGATTCAGGACCGCATCCGACGGATCGCGCCGTTTCTCCGTCTCGATCGCGATCCTTATCTGGTCGTGAGCGACGGGCGCTTGATCTGGTTGCAGGACGCCTACACCATCAGCGACTCGCTCCCCTACTCCCAACTAACCCGGCCCGGCAACATCAACTACATCCGTAATTCGGTGAAGATTGCGCTCGATGCCTACGACGGCAATCCAATTTTTTATATTGCCGACCCAAAGGATCCGATCGTGCTCACGTACCAGCGCATCTTCCCAACGCTATTTCAGCCGATGGATTCTATGCCGGCGGCGTTGCGCAAGCACATCCGTTATCCGGAAGATCTTTTTATTATCCAAGCCGGCGTGTACAGCACCTATCACATGAAAGATCCGGAGGTGTTCTACAACAAAGAAGATCTGTGGAACTTTCCGAAGGAAAGCCACAAAGGGCAAAGTGCCACAACGATGCAGCCGTACTACACGATCATGCGATTGCCCGGGGAGCCTCGCGAGGAATTTATTTTGATGCTGCCGATGGTGCCCAACAATCGCGACAACATGATCGCCTGGCTGGCGGCGCGCTGCGACGGCGACAACTACGGCAAGGTGATCGAGTTTGCCTTTTCTAAGGAGAAGCTCATTTATGGCCCGGCGCAGATCGAGGCTCGCATCGATCAGGATACGACGATTTCGCAGCAGCTTTCCCTCTGGAACCAAGCCGGTTCACGCGTCATCCGGGGGAATCTCTTGGCGATTCCGATCGACGATACCTTGCTGTATGTCGAGCCTTTATACTTGAGTGCCGAAAGCCGTCAGTTACCGGAACTCAAGCGCCTGATCGCCTCCACCGGTGATCGTGTGGTGATGGCTCAGGATGTCGACAGTTTGCTGGCCGCGCTAGTCTCGTCGGAAGGACGCAAGCCAGCCGTTGTCGCGTCGACCTCCGCGCCACCGCCCGGAGCTGGCACAAAAGAACTGCCACCCACCGGTGCCAATGCCGAAGCTCTCAACCATTATCGTCGAGCGTTCGATGCGCTAAGCAAAGGCGATTGGCGCACCTTCGGAGCCGAAATGGATGCGATGCAAAAAGCGTTGCAAGGCGCCCCGGCGAAATCACCTCCGTAATGAAGATGCTCGGAGAATCTAATTGAGCGGGATAATTAAGACCGTTAGTAGAGTTAGGCGAGTCTGACGCCAATAGCCCGCCAATCTCCCCTGTTGATAAGAGGAGTTGTTGACAAAAGGAGGGACGCTCACAAATGTCCCGATGTCGATATCTCGCACTCTTAGTATTCATAGGAGTAACTCTTCTCGGTGCTAATGCCGGCTGGGGCCAAAACTCAATCCCCGATGGAACTCATGTCGCCGGAGAACTACTTCTGGCCTCCAAGGCCGGAGTCTCGGACACGGATCTCGAAGATATTTATAAAGGGCACGGCGGACAGAAAATTAAAACCTTGCCTCAAATCAGGGTCCACCATATAAAAGTTCCCGCCCGGGCCTTGGAGGTCGTAGAAGACGCCTTGCGGAATAACCCGAAGGTACAGTTCGTTGAGAAGAATTTCATCGCTCAAGCCGTCCGGGTACCGAATGATCCCGGCTACTCTAGTCAATGGTATCTCCCCGTCATTTCAGCGCCCGGCGCATGGGATATCACGACCGGATCTCCGTCAATTCCGGTCGCGGTCATTGATTCCGGCGTGGATCCAATTCATCCCGATCTTTCCGCCAAATTGGTCACCGGATACAATTTCCTTGCGGGTAATATCGACACACACGACGTGTTTGGCCATGGTACAGCGGTCGCCGGAGTCATCGCCGCTGAAACCAACGACGGGATCGGTGTGGCGGGGCTCGCTTGGAATAACACGATCATGCCGTTGGTCGTTATTAACTCCAGTAATTTCGCCACCTACGCCAACGTCGTCGCCGCCATCAATTATGCAGCTGACCGCGGCTCAAAAGTCATCAACATGAGCCTCGGAGGTACGAGCTATTCGTCGACCCTTCAAAGCGCGGTGAATTATGCGTGGAGCAAAGGAGTCGTAATTGTCGCTGCCGCTGGAAACAACTCGAGCAGTTCGCCGTTTTATCCAGCTTCTCTCAATAACGTTGTCGCTGTATCGGCGACCGATCAATCCGACTATCTTGCTAGCTTCAGTAATTTTGGAAATTGGATCACGGTGGCGGCGCCGGGAACCTCTATCTATACAACCACAAATGGTGGAAGTTATGGGTTTTGGCAGGGGACGTCATTCGCGGCTCCGCAAGTAGCCGCTCTCGCCGCTCTAATTTTTTCAAAAAACCCATCACTAACCAATCAACAGGTAGTTGACATCATTAAGAATAACGCCGACGACTTGGGCCTGCCTGGTTTCGATCAAAATTATGGCAACGGTAGGATTAATGCTTATAGGGCTGTTTCGGCCACTCCCGCTCCCGACGCTCCCCCGCCGACCAGCACATTGACAGCCTTTTATCTAGGCGCTACCGGTCCGGACAATGTGGGACCTGGAAGTCAGCTCACGCCAAATGGCATTGCTGATTCGCATATCCAGCTTCAGGGACTTCGCGGAATTCCCGTTAGGATTCGCATAACGAGCAACACTGGCGGTGTTTGGGAAGGCCCCTATAACGGCTTCAACTGGGTCATTCTCCCCCAGTATGACGGAGCTGGCAACGCAGATCTGTGGTTTGAGTTTTGGCCGAGCCAAAGCTTCCACGTTAAAGTTTGGTACACCGATGGAACGACCGATGAAGTGGACGCTACATAATTTTTATGTGGAATTAGGGGTCTAGCGTTTTGCGATTCGACCACGATTGGCAAATATTGCGCCCGACCCCGCAGTGCGCCCCCCAAAGTTGAGCGAAATATGAAGGTCAGGCTCGCATGGATGAGTGAGAAACCGGCGTCCGAGTGCGAAACTCACTCGAACCCAGGTGTTCTCCGCATGGAGTAAGTAGAGTTAGGCAAGTGCGACACGAGTACTTGGACCGAGGCCGAGGTTTCGACGATTTTCTGAGCGAGAACTTCAGGATCGGTCGTTCGGGTTTCGCCTTGAGCAAGTCTTGACGAACTCTCCTAGAGAACGTAACTTTCCTTAGGAGGCTGGCACTATCGGCTGTTAATGCCAAAGCGGTTAAACCCGTTTTGCGCAAAACATTTCACCCCTTCTCAGCAAAAGATATTCTCTGGGTTAGACTCGCAACACGCTCTTTCTGTCTCGTAAAGCCTGCCTAGTACGTGCTCATCTCGCAGTTCGAAGGGGATGTGAGGAAGGGCTATATGTCTCGACCGAAAATCTTCCGATATTCCCTAAACCAAAAGCTGCGCCGCACAACCAACTGGATTATGCGATGGACGACGCCTTGCTCAAAGGAAGAGCGCTTTGATGCGCGCCAAGAACAGCTTGAGAGAATTCTAATCGTCCGGGCGACTTTTCGCATGGGGGACTCGCTTCTTGCGATACCGGCGGTATGGTTATTCCGTAAACGTTTTCCTCACGCCAGGATTGATTTTGTCGGAGCGCCCATATCCGCCGAGCTTTTTCACAATTTGCCGATCGACAATCATTTTACCATTACACGACGTTGTCCCGGCTCCGGTTGGGACTACCCGCTACTTCTTCGACGATTGAGATCGGTCGGCTATGATCTCGCGGTGGACGTGAGCTGTTCACAGTCAGCTATGGGCTCCTTTCTCGTGGGATTTTCAGGCGCGCGTTTTCGAGTCGGTCTCAAAGGGAGATGGGATCGATGGTTCAATGTTAGAATCGGCAGGCCGTCGGAGAGAAACAAGTATAGGATTCTGCCGGCCTTTCTCAAGAACCTTGGCTTGGAATCCTACGAGAGCCTGCCCGCATTGGCCCTTTCTAATACAGAGAAAGAAGACGGCAGAAAAAAGATACAGGCTTTGCCTGGCCAGGGTTCCGGGAGATATACCGTTGGGGTTTTTGTCGGCGGCCGAAAGGTGTGGGGCAAAAAATGGCCGACCAGAAAATTCTGCGAACTCATCACGGCCCTGTACCGGCAGGGTCTGAATGTGATTACTTTCGTCGGGCCTGAAGAAAAGGATTCCTTGGGATACTTTCGCGATGCTTTAGAGTCGGACATTCCGATCGTCTTCGAACCGGCGCCCAGAGATCTCGCAGCGATGATTTCGAATCTTGATCTCTTTGTGACCTGCGATAGCGGACCTATGCATATGGCTTGCGGCTTGGGCATACGCACTGTAGCCATATTTGAAAATCCGAATTTCGACCATTGGGGTCCTCCATCCAGCCTCGCACGGATCGTTTACGGACCCGGCGGATGCTCTGCCGAAGAAGTTTTCAGAATTTGTCTCGAAGAACTGTTCTTTGACCCCGCCCCGGTCCCGGATGCCACTGGAGAGGACTTTGATACTTCATCCTTGATGTCTATCCCTGCAGTAAGCAAAGCCCTTCGTCGGCTCGAGAAGTCGGTCCCGTTACGAAGGCTCTTGTTCCTTACCCGCTATGCGCCGAGCTTTTTCATTCTTGCGCTGCTGATCTATGCGTGGTTTTTTCCTCCTTCGGCTATCTTTCCCGAGGGAACGTGGACGGGAGAATTAACCGACGCGGTAGGGTTCGGACTTCTGATTGCCGGCGGGCTGGTTCGCATGTGGGCTGTGAGCCATGGCGGCAAAGGCGCTCGATTATACCGACCACACGAGCTAAAGCTTATCACGACCGGTCCTTACGTCTACATAAGGTATCCCGTGTCCGTGGCCGCTGTGCTGATCGGTATCGGGATGATTTTTCTCTCGGATGCATTCCCTCTCATTGTGCTTCTTCTAGCGTTCTTTGCTTTGCACGACCGTGTCGTCATTTCGGCGGAAGAGGAGTTCCTAAAAGAAAAGTATGGTGAAGGGTTTGTTAACTATTGTGACTCTGTTCCAAAATATATTCCGTTGGCTTTGCCGAAGCGCGACTTCTCCTTCGGGAGCCGACTCTCCGGTGCCGAATTCACCAGTATTTGGGGGTTCATATTAACTGGTTATCTCTTGGAGTGGTTAGAATCGCCGCTGCACCGAAGATGGCTTACCAGCGTTTATCAATGGATACTCCGCTAACCAGCCAGTGAGGAGCAAATCTTTTGTTACACCATACTTTTAAAAAACGTGTGCGATGTCCCAGAAGAGGTTCATAGCGTCGAGCATCATATTTGGGACAACTCAACTTGACCCATTACACTTCCCCTCAATCTTCATCCGAGACAAACTACCTTGATCGAAGGGCCTTACGGTAATTGCTTTGGGATCTTGATTCGGGAGATCGTATATTGGGTTACATCCTGTTCGGGCTCGTTCCCCGCGCCGGTCAACGGCAAGGCGAGGTTCGTCACAAACATTGTGTCATCCACGATGACGAGACTGGCCGGGAAAAGCAGCCCCCGAGGCGATCCATCACTTCCGATCCCCAGGAAGTCGCCCAGCTTGGCAATCACGCGGCCGCTATCGTTGAGAATCACTATCTCGTCCGCCTGATTTGCGGCGACCACGACCCTGCCATCGTGAAACGCAATTCCATCGGCGCCGTTGATGCTTTCAGCCCAGACGGTAAGGGTTCCCGTTCCTAAATCCAGCCGCAAAACACGATCGTCTCCGGTATTCGCAATGAAGAGCTTGGTCCCGTCGCTGCTCACCGCAAGACCGTTGGCGCCGAAGGGAGGAAAGCCAGCGGTGGCCAAAAGGCCGTCATGCTTGATCGTGGTCACCGGGCAAGGCGTGGCACACGTGTGCGCATTGCTGATTCGGAATATCGCTCCTTGGAAAGAGTCCGAAATATAAAGATTGCCGCTGCCATCAAAAGTGAGGCCGTTGGGGGCGGGAAAATTGTTTCCAAAGCGAATCCTGTCCTGACTGGTGTCCGGGTTATCTAAAACTCGATCGGGCGGCGGCCCAATGAATGGGATAAAAGCCACGTCCTCAATGGCCGTCGTATCGGTAAAGTTGGCTGCAATCCGCTGGATTTTCGAAGCGCCAAAGTTGCAAATATAAACCTTGTTGTCTAACGCATTAAATTGAAGGCCTAGAAGCGGCGTTCCAGCGAAGTCTCGTTGGCTGGCAAGCTGTCCATTCTTCTCAAAGCGCAGGAGTTTGTTGCTGTTGGGACCGAAGTCAAAGGTGGCGACGTAAATCGCTTCGGTGTTGGGATTGGCGGTGATTCCCTCTGGAAATCGCACTCCGTCCGGTAGCGTAGTGAATTTCTCCACCGCCTCCCTTTTGATAATGATATCTTGGCCTGCCCAGATCTCGGTCAGGGACCCAATGATCCAGGCCGCGATAACGGTCAAAATGAAGAATTTTCGCATTCCCTGCTCCTTTCTCCCAGGAAGAGGACTGGGATGGACACGTCGAGAGAACGCTTCTGACGCCACGAGAACGCCGCTATTCAAGGGATCACGCCGATCAGATGAGCGGACAATCCCAACTCAACTGAAAATGATCCCCGACAACGGGAGCTGGTTTATTTCAATCACGATGTGCCGTCAAGAGCCGCTTGACCGGAACGAGAGCTCGGACACAATTTGGCCATCGGCTTTGAGCCGCCGCCGATTTTTTCTCAAACGATGATTTCGTTCGGCCAGGCGTCGGTCAAACGACGCGAGGCGATCGGCAATGGAGAAGACATCGTGCTCGTGAACGTCACTCGTGTTTATGTGAGAGAGCTAAGGGGTTACGTTGACGTTATCCCTACTTCTTGTGTTATCTAATCGCGCGGAAGAAGCAGATTCAACAAAATTCTATGAAACAACAAGTGGTAGCAGTTGTCGCGGCAGTTTATCTCTAGCTTGCATCACGTCGGTTCGTGCTCAAACGACGACTCTGCGCTATGGGCAGATTCCTTCGACCATCAAGTCGGTGTCGGCGCTGCATTTCAATATCGCTCAGCGCCAGGGACTATTCATCCGCGAGGGGATGAACATCGAAATGATTTCTATCGAGGGCGGCGCGGCTAACATGATGATGGCGTTGGACCGAGGTGCTGTTGATATCACGCGAACGGCTTCCTTTTTCTTAATTCAGGCGGCGCTCAAAGGGTCCGAGGGAGTGGCTATCGCGAGTGAGACGGCGACGCCGATCTATAGTCTTATTGTGAAACCGAAAATCAAGACCTTTGCCGATCTCAAGGGGAAGGTGGTGGGTCTGACCAATGCGGTGTCGACGATCTCCGTTCCATGCGCAAGCTATTGGCGCTTAACGGTCTGCGCAATTCCGATTACCGCGTTATCGAGTTCGTCGGGACGCCGGAGCGGTCCGAGTGTTTGCGAAAAGGGGAGTGCGATGCCGTGCCGCTCGGACAACCCGAGGATTTTACGCTGCTCAAGCAGGGCTATCGAAGGCTTGGGATCTCCAATGATGCCGTGCCGAATTTTCAGTTCATCGTAAGCGGTCAGACGCTCGTGGGGAGAGGCGAATAAAGATGCGCTGGTCCGTTATGTCCGCGGTCTAGCAGCCACGTTCCGCTTCATGCGCGATCCCGCCAATCGAGAAGATGTGGTGAAGATCATACTGGACACTACCGGGTCGTCCGACGAGATCGCCCGTCAAACCCTGGCGCTCTATTTTGAACCTGACCGCGGCGTCTTTCCGAAACAGGGTGAGTTAGACATCAAAGGATTGGGCCAGGTGATTCAATTCATGGGTGAGACGGGAGATCTCAAGCCGCCGCTGCCATCGGCGGAGCGTTTTGTAGACTTGCAATACCTGCGCGCTGCTGGAATTCAGTGATGAGGACGAGTTAGTCAATTTTAGATGCGTCGAGTAGGCGGGTGGAATCAGCGGGCCCAAAATCTAGTGGCCGAAGATTTCCCGCAACTCTTTTTGGAATTGATCGTAGTACTCGCCAAGCTTTGGCGGAACGGAGCAAAGCTTCAGCTTTCTCGCCTGCAGTTTTGTGTCGCCCTAGAATGGGAGCTTTTTAACGGAATGTCAGGTATCTGACAGACTCTTCAAGCAATTTTGAGATATGCGTTGGTCATTTCGATCGAACTTGCGGATTTTCACAGAAACGAAGAGTGGCCGCTCGGATGACCATCACGGAGGTCTGATCTTTCATTGCTCGGCCAAAAAACGTTTGACAGTCGTTCACGTTAGTTGGAGCCAACCACCCCTATGGTTAATGTCGATGCGAAAGTTCTTAAACAGCTCAAGAATCTCTCCCGCCTTTCGGCCTCTCAATTAGATAAACTCGCCAGAAGTTTGACCGTAAGGACTTTCAAGAAAGACGAAATTGTTTTCGATCAGGACGAGCAGACTAGGCTCGTTTACCTGCTCATCTCGGGAGTCGCTAGGATCTCCTACAATGGTCATGAGCGACAGACGATTGTCAGCCTGCTTTCGCCGGGAGAATTTTTCGGCCTGGACTCGCTCATGCCCGAATCGCGCCACCCTTTCAGGTGCGATGCCTTTGAGACCTCGACGATAGGTTCCATCAAACCGCGTGTCTTCGTCGAAACCCTTCTATGCACCTCGTATGAAAATTTTCTCCCAGGATTCACCACGACGCTGCATTTGAGCAGACAATCGTACATCCACTGCATTCGCGGCATCGGCCTTGACGTGCGAAGGCGGATAGCTCTTGAGCTTTCGAATTTGGCTGAACATTTTGGATCAGCCGACCCGCGTGGAACCTTGATCACCTTAGCCATCAGTCACGAGACACTCGCCAGCATCGTCGGCGCCTCGCGCCAGCAGGTCACGGAATATCTGAATGAATTCGACCGCGAGAAGATTATTTTGAGGGAAGGGCGGCGCATCATCGTCAACCCTAAAAACCTGCGCAAGGTCATCGAGAGCAGGCCTTAGGTCGCACTTCACCATTGTAAGTCTTAGATTTCATCTTGAACGACCGATGATCGATGTCCGGTCAGAGGCAGAGATCCATTGACTTCGCTAGGTCAGGTTTGCTCCTCGCTCATCGCGTCGGACGGAACTGCAGAATCCGGGTTCATTTGATCGTCCCACACGTTGACTTTGCCTTTCCGACCAAGAGTATTATATAGATACGCGGCTAAGAGCTAGCGAAACTCATTTGGTTATGCACGAAGGAGGCGAAAATGCGTAAGGCAAAAGCGTTGTACTTAGCGATTGCGGTCTTCTTCGTCGTCGCCGTTATCGCGGCTTGCGCAATGCAAATGGGTGAACAAAGCACCGGCGCTGCGGTCCGCATCGATAACGACGACGTCGGCGGCGTGGTGACGAGCACGAAGGGACCGGAAGGCGGCGTCTGGGTAATCGCGGAAACCACGGACTTGCCCACCAGGTTTAGCAGGAGCGTGGTCACTGACGACCAAGGGCGCTATGTGGTGCCCGACTTGCCTAAGGCCAGCTACAGCATTTGGGTGCGCGGTTACGGGCTGGTCGATTCGCCGAAGGTCAAAGCCACTCCGGGGACCATCGTCAACCTCACGGCAGTGATAGCGCCGGATGAAGGCGCGGCGGCGCAATATTATCCGGCAATCTATTGGTATTCGATGATGAAAATTCCGGACAAGACCGAGTTCGGGGGCAAGGGAAAAATTCCCGAGAAACTGACGCAGAATGAATATCTCAACCTTATGAAGTCGAACGGCTGCGCCAACTGCCATTCGCAGGGCGTGCGCGCGATGCGCACGTTTCCCCAGAACGTGCCGCATCCCTTCCCACCTTTCAAAAATTCCGAGGAAGCGTGGTTTCGCCGCATCCAGTCGGGACAGGGAGGAGTACCTATGTTCGCAACCGCCGTCAAAGAGCTCGGCGGAGCGCCTATCCGCTATTTGGCCGACTGGACGGACCGTATCGCCAAAGGGGAGTTGCCCCATGCGAAGCCGCCGCGCCCGCAAGGCGTCGAGCGCAACATCGTCGTCACTACCTGGGATTGGCTCGATGACAAGCATTACCTCCACGACCTAATCGCCTCGGACCGTCGCTTCCCGACCGTGAATGCCTACGGCCCGGTGTACGGATCCACCGAGCTCAGCGTCGATATCATTCCCATCCTCGATCCGAAAACCCACACCGCCACGAACTTCCCAACCCCCGTGCGCGACCCGGATACGCCTGTTTCGATGCCCGAAAAACCGATGCAGCCTTCGCCTTACTGGGGGGACGAACCGGTCTGGACGAGCAAGGCGAACAACCACAACGGCATGTTCGACCGCAAGGGGCGCGTGTGGTTCGCTGCGGCGGTCCGCGGCCCGAACAATCCGGCCTTCTGCAAGAAAGGCTCGGACCATCCGTCGGCCAAAGCCTTTCCGACCGAGCGCAGCAATCGGCACCTTTCGATGCTCGATCCCAAGACCATGAAGTATACGTTCATCGACACTTGCTTCGGGACGCATCATTTGCAGTTCGATGCTAACGACGTGCTGTGGACCAGTGGCGGCGGTCAGGTTGTCGGCTGGCTCGACATGAAGAAATTCGATGAGACCGGGGACACGGCGAAAGCGCAGGGCTGGACGCCATTTATTCTCGACACCAACGGCAACGGCAAGCGCGACGCTTACGTCGAGCCGAACCAGCCGGTGGATCCGATGAAGGACAAGCGCATCTCGGCGGGTTTCTATGCAGTCATGCCGAGCCCGGCTGACGGCTCGATCTGGGGCTCCGTTCGAACTTTTCCAGGCGCTGTCGTGCGCATTGCGCCTGGGCCAAATCCCTCCGAGACCGCCCTCGCGGAAATTTACAACATACCACTGCCGGGGTTTGGCATCCGCGGCGCTGACATCGACAAACAAGGCGTTGTTTGGGCGTCGCTCGCGAGCGGCCATCTTGCCAGCTTCGACCGGAGAAAATGCAAGGGACCGCTTAGCGGACCGAAGGCGACCGGCGACCATTGCCCCGAGGGTTGGACGTTTCACCAATATCCGGGTCCTGGATTCCAGGGGATCGGA
Organism: Binatia bacterium; assembly: GCA_036505755.1. Taxonomy (GTDB): domain Bacteria; phylum Desulfobacterota; class Binatia; order UBA9968; family UBA9968; genus DP-20. The sequence continues at coordinate 11,196 of DASXSW010000126.1, forward strand.
CAGAACAGCGCGGAGTCGAGCTACTATTCCTGGGTCGACCAGCATAACATTCTAGGGCTCGGCGAGGACGTGCCGATGTCCACGGCTAACTTGCACCACGGCCTGGTCGCGTTGAAAGACGGCAAGATGATCCTTTTGACCGTGCCCTACCCGTTGGGATTTTACGCTAAAGGCTTTGACGGGCGCATCGACGATCCGAAAGCCGGCTGGAAGGGCCGCGGCTTGTGGAGCTCGAGCGGCGACCGCGCGCCGTGGCTGATGGAGCACGGCAAAGGCTCCAAGCCGCTCGCCGTGCACTTCCAGCTGCGACCCGATCCACTGGCGAAGTAGACTGCGTGCGAATAATCCTCACAGGCCACGCTCTTGGTCATTTCGAATCAAGAGGCCTGGCCCGCGGTTTTTAGCGTCAACTAAAAGGTGCGAAACAGTGAGAAAAGCGCGCCTGGAGTAGATTCAATTTGCCATTGATTTCGGCCTAGGGAAAAAAATTTTACGGTGCGGCTATTTTGCACGGCGGACTCAACGAGGTCCGATACGAAGCGTTACCGTCGCCAAATAGATCTCCCGCAGAAACCACACCAGGCCCAGAAAGAAAGTCGACATTGCCGCGATGAACAGCGACGCCACAGGTATTGTGGCGTCAAAGCGAAAAAAGGCGCTGACGAATAACACTGCGATAACGGTACATACGAGCAGTGCCGTCGCCGTGCAAAGGGTAATAGCGCGGCTGATGAGCTTTGCTCGCCGCGAAAGAATCCCGAGATCAGCGCGTAGCGTAGCGAGAATTGCCGCCGACGCGCCATCCAACTTTTCCTCCAGGACCCGAGCACGGTCGATGATTCTTCCAACCTGGTGGTCATGACTACTAGTATCGCGCCGATACCCGAGAGAAGAAAAACCGGCGCAACAGCCAGTTGGATTGCGTGCGCTACGGCGACGTCCGAAAACTCCAGCACAAATTAATTCCATCAATATTATTCACGCCACACCGGCGACGATTTCGCGGATCCTCGTTTTAATACCAGGCCGAGAAGGCGAAGTCAGCACGCATTGCGGTCGAAATACCAGGATGTAGCACTGGCGGGTTCATAGCCGAGCCAGGTCACGGTGCCAAGCCGGCATTGAAACAATGTCATTGTATTTTCGCTTCTCTCACTGCCATTTCTTTATTCATTCCGTTTGCGTGTCTCAATAATTGACAGCCCGTCCGCATCTTGATATCCGGCCGGTGGAGGATTCCAATGGCTGAACAAGAAATTGCTTTGATTGTCGGCGCCGGGCCAGGGCTCAGCGCCTCACTGGCGAGGCTTTTTAAGAAGGAAGGTATGAAGGTGGCGTTGGCCGCGCGCGATGCCAAGAAACTGGGCGGCTTAGTCATAGAGATCGATGGCCGCGCCTATCCGTGCGATGCGAGCAGCCCAAAGGATGTGGAAAATTTATTCGATTCGGTGGCGAAAGACATCGGCGAACCCAATCTGGTGGTCTATAACGCGAGCGCTCGCGTGCGCGGCCCGATCACCGAATTGGATCCCGAAGCGGTGCGCAAAACAATTATGGTTACTTGTTACGGCGGATTTCTCGTCGGACAGGCCGCCGCCAAGCGAATGATCAAAGCCGGAAACGGAACGATATTGTTCACCGGCGCTTCCGCAAGCGTCAAAGGATATGCAAACTCTGCGGCCTTCGCCATGGGCAAGTTAGGTTTGACCGGACTAGTACAAAGCATGGCGCGCGAACTTCAACCGCAAAATATCCACGTCGCACAAGTCGTAATCGACGGCGGCATCTGCGAGCCGACGCGCCGCCCGGAGCGTCTCACGTCGCGCGGTCCAGATGGCTGCCTCGACCCCGACGCGATCGCTCTCACTTATCTCCAGCTGCACCGCCAGCATCGTAGTGCGTGGGCATCTCATATTGAGTTGCGCCCATGGTCGGAAAAATTCTAACGGGCTACCGAAAAATCTTGCGACAAATTTTAAAGGAGAACTCCTATGGCTAAAAAGAAAGAATACTCCTGCGTGCTCGTCGAAACCGACGACGAAGGGATTACGTGGATCACGTTCAATCGGCCGGAGAAGCGTAACGCGATGAATCCCACGCTCCTTTTCGAGATGGAGCAGATCACCTACGAACTGGAGACCGACGACGACACAAAGGTCATCGTGATCACGGGCGCCGGCAACAGCTGGAGCGCGGGGATGGATTTGCGGCAGTATTTCCGCGAGACCGACCACGACCCCGTAGCGCGATTTCGCGCCATGACAGCGCACCGCCGGTGGGCGGAGTTACTCAACTGGTCGCGCAAACCGAGCATTGCTATGGTGAACGGGTACTGTTACGGCGGGGCGTTTATCTCTCTGGCAGCCTGCGACATCGTTATCGCGGAGGACAACGCGACCTTCGGTTTGTCGGAGGTCAACTGGGGCATTATTCCCGGCGGCAGCGTGAGCAAAGTCTTCGTCGACATGGTGTCCTATCGAAACGCGTTGTTCTATGCCATGACCGGACGCACGGTCGACGGTCGGAAGGCGGTGGAGCTGGGCATCGCGACACTGTCGGTTCCGGCGGAGAAACTGCGCGACGAAACGTTGACGGTCGCGCGAGAGCTAATGGCGAAGAGCCCGATGGTTCTGGCCTACACAAAACAAGCGATCCGTGCCGTGCGCGGCATGGACATGGATCAAGCCTACGAATATTTGGGGGCGAAGAGCATGGCGCTTCGTGCCGCCGATCCGGAACAGACGCGGGCACGCGGCATGCGCGAGTTCCTGGACGAAAAAAAGTACCGGCCCGGACTGGAGCCGGTAAAACGACCTGCGGGCGAAAGATAAGTAACACTTTTGGTAGTGCAGCAAGAATACGATGCTCTCGCAAAGGCGCAAAGTACGCCAAGTGAGGGAGGCGTCGGCCCATCATCGCCAACAAACGCGAGGGATCTAAGAAAGATTTTTCCCTCCAGTCGAGATGACAAGGCACGTAACCTGGCGCTCTTAGGATCTCGGCGCTATGAACTTCTTTGAAATCCTTCGGTTCAACAATAAAAGGGGAAGGACCTAACGACTTCGACTGAGGAGAACGCATGGATCTGCAGCTGCAGGGCAAGAAAGCAATCGTTACTGGTGGCAGCCGTGGCATGGGCAAGGCGATAGCGCGACAATTGGCCCGTGAAGGGTGCGACGTTGCTATCGGCTCAAGGACGGAAGGCCCCTTGCGCGAGGCCGCCGCGGAGATCACTCAAGACACAGGCCGCATGATCGTTCCACTGGTCTTGGACACGCTTAGCGGAGGATCGATTAAGGCCTTCGTCCGACGAGCGGCCGAGGCCCTGGGCGGCATCCATATCCTAGCCAATTGCGCTGCACGCGTCGGC
>DASXSW010000127.1:0-3905 GCA_036505755.1 Binatia bacterium
CGGTGCGCCAGGGTTTGGATGGCTTCGATATCATTGGAGTAATCGGCGTGACCGTAGTCCGTACCAATCATTAGATTATCCTCTCCGGCGTACTCGACGACATAGGAAAAATCATCGGAAGTTTGGCAGGCGACGTAGATTCGATTATCCCGCAATAAACTAGAGGCAGCGAGATTGCGCTCCTTCGGGCGAACTTGGGAAAGCGCATGCCCCGCATACCTGCGCTGAAACTCGCGTTCGGCTTGCGTCCGGATAGCCAGATCGTTGATCGCGTAGGGAATCCACTGAGAGGTGGTTTCGACAAATGCCCACCGCAGGTCGGGAAACTTTTCCGGCACTCCCTGATAGATCAAGTTATTAAACGCACCCACCGATGGAAGTTTGAAGCGGGAAAAGACATCCTGTCCAAACTGATCGTAGTAACCAAAATTTCCCGTGCCGGCGTGAATGCAAATCGGCAGGTCGAGCCGTTGAGCCTCTTCATAGACAGGAAACAGAGAACTATCAGATAGCAGGCGCTCTCCTTCGAAGCCGCGCATGAAAACACCGCAGGCGCCGTTGGCTTTGCCGAAATTGATTTCTTCGATGGCCCGGTCCATGCGTCGAAGCGGAGGAAGGACAACCCAGCGAAGCCGATTTTTCCCTAGTTTCCAAATTTGAGCGAGCCAGCGGTTGTAACCACGACAAAGCGCCAACTCCACTTCGGCTCGAGCCGTCAGCGGCCGCAAAAAAAGCGAGGGATAAAGAACCTGGATGTCGATGCCCAATGAGTCCATGTGAGCGAGCCGTGAGGAGACATCGGTAAGATCACGGGACTCCTCGGGGACGTTGAGGCCAAGATTAGAGTTGGGGAAGACACGCTCATCGATGCGCCAATACTCGACTCCGTTCTTAGTCGAAACTAAGAGCTCGGGTGCAAAGCGGCGGTCTTCTTCCAGCATGAAACTCCAGGTTCGCTCCGTTTCAATCACATGTGCGTCGGCATCGATGACATTCATGAATTGTTGTCCTCCTCGTTTCCCAGCATTCAGTGCCCGGAACGGATTCCATCGGTCAGTTCCCTTCTAGTCGCACGAGCAAAGTTCTGTCAACTCAACATTTCTTCTTGCCATTGCTTCGGCTATCGTTCGAATGACAGGATAGCAGGGCCGGTTTGTGGTATATAGAGCGCAGTATGGGCAACGATCAATTTGTTGACCTGACGGCGTGGATCACTGAGGCCGGTTTGGCAGGTCTAAGCGAAGCGGCAACCTTGACAGGGTTCTGTGAGCGCGCTTTGACTCTCGGTCTGCCTCTCGCGCGTGCAAATGTCGTCATCGATACGCTGCATCCTATTTACGAAGGGCGCGCTTTCACTTGGAAACGAGACAGAAAGGAAACGGTGCTTACCGAGTTCGGCCGGAGCGACGATCAGTCGGACCTGTGGGAACGTAGCCCTTTCTACCGTCTCGAGCTTACCGGTGAGTCCCTGCTCAGGCGGCGGCTCAGTGCGGAGACCGAGGCAGAATTTTCGATATTTTCCGATCTACGGGCCGAGGGAATGACCGACTATCTGGCGATAACCAATCGGTTCGCCGCAGAAGGGATCATCGGCGAGATGGATTGCGTCTATTCGTCGTGGGCGACGGATGCCCCGCGGGGCTTCCGAGATTCCGACGTCGACAATCTTTCCCGGCTTATGCCCCTGGTCGCGCTTACCTTGAAATCCGCGTCCCTGACGCGCATCGCTGGAACGCTGGTCGAAACCTATCTCGGCCGTGATGCCGGCCGAAAAGTCCTGGGCGGCCGTATCGGGCGCGGCGTCGCGGATCGGATCGACGCTGTCCTTTGGTTCAGCGACCTGCGCAACTATACGCGGATCAGTGATTCGGCCGATCCCGGACAAATCATTCCTTTGCTCAACGAGTACGCCGGCGCGATTTTATCAGCGATTCATGAGCACGAGGGCGATGTGCTGAAACTGATCGGCGACGGTACGCTCGCCATCTTTACAGCGGCCGACCGGGCCAGCGCTTGTCATGCGGCGCTCACCGCCGCTCTCGAAGCGCGCCGCGGTGTTGCCCTCGTAAACGAACGACGAATCGCCGCGAGCCTTCCCACCACCGATATGTATCTTGGGCTGCACGTCGGCGAGGTATTTTACGGCAACATAGGCAGCGAGGAGCGGCTCGACTTCACGGTGGTTGGACCTGCCGTCAACGAAGTGAGCCGCATCGCGTCAATGTGCCGTTCCCTCGATCAGCCGGTGCTCACCTCTTCCGCCTTTGCATCCGCAATCGGCGAGCCAAGAAGGCTTCTCGTCTCGGTTGGGCGCTACGCGCTCCGGGGCGTCGAACGTCCCCAGAGCCTGTTTACCGTGGATCGCGAGTCGGTTCCGTTCGATCGCGGTCGCTAGCGAGAGCCAAGTGACTGCGCGGGGATCGTCGAAATATTTTCTCGACAATCGCTTACCTGAGACAAGCTAGTTAGTCCACTATTCCTATTAGCTTCGTTTCAAAGTTGACATATCAGAAAGATGTCGATTAGTGTCCGAGACCGAAGCACGAATAAGGTATGAGACGAAAGAGCGAGGCGTGAGGAAAGAGCCATGACGAAAACTATTCGGGGAAGCTGGCTCCTTTCATTAATCCTATCCGTGCTCGCTTTAGCGACGTTGGGTTCAGCTCAAGACCGGCCTCCGAATAAAATCTATTGGGGGGTGTCGACTCTGTCGCCGAACTTGTGGATACCTTGGATTGCCAAGGAGGCGAAGATCTTCGAAAAAAATGGACTGGATGTGGAGCCAGTCCTGCTGCGGGGCTCCGGTCAAACCTCGCAAGCCATGGTGTCAGGGAGTCTCTTTGCCTCGTCTGTCGCCCAGCCGGCCGTGATGCTGGCGGATCTCAACGGCGCCGATCTGGTGAACGTGGCTCACGGGATTGCAGCGCAGGGTAGCAAGCTCATCGTGAAACCGGAAATTCGCAAGCTCGAAGATCTCAAGGGCAAAAAAATCGGGATATCGAGCTTGGGCTCAGCGGGCGACTTGCTGTTTGGCTACGTTCTTCGCAAGTACGGTATCGACACAAGCCGGGAAGTCTTTTGGCTAGCCGTCGGCAACACCGCTGAGCGGCTCCAGGCACTATACTCAGGCTCGGTGGATGCTGCAGACCTTACGTTTCCTGCGGACGCGCAGGCGGAACGGAAAGGATTTCGCGTCTTGCTCGATGCCAAAAAAGAGATCGTTTATCCGACAGCATCCGTGGTTACGCGGCGCAAGACAATCAGGGAGGATCGCCACACGGTCATGCGCTTTGTGCGATCCTATGTGGAAGGCATCGCCTTTTTGAAACAGAACAAAGAGTTTAGCCAGAAGGTCTTGGCCAAATACTTAAGGACCAGCGATCCGGAGTATTTGGAGGGCGCCTACAATATTTTCAAGCAAGATTTCATTGCCGCGCCTTATCCCATCACCAAGGGGCTGGAAGCGATTTACGATATCGTCGCCTTCCGAAGACCTGAGATCCGCAGTCACCAGCCCGAAGAGTTCGTTGATATGAGCTTTGTCGCTGAGCTGGACAAGAGCGGATTTATCAAGAGGCTATACGAGCAAAAGTAGACACGATTCAAGAGTCTACCGCAAAGAACGCAAGGGGGCACAAAAAAGGGGAAGTATTAAAGAAAGTTGATGCTTGAAGCCCGGCGCCCGACTTTCTGAACTTTGTATTGCTACCCTTAAAAGTTTACGTCGCTCGCGCAAATCTTCCGGTGGCCCGTGGCTCTCCCAAAAATGGGATTTGCTCGCGCCAAGCCTGTCTTGAGCGAAGTCGAAAGGACGCCAAGAACGCCAAGTCCGGAAGTTTAATTTCTTTGCGGCCCCTTCGACGTTGCTCAGGACATGCTTTGCGCCTTTGCGGGAGATATTCCGA
>DASXSW010000128.1:0-3693 GCA_036505755.1 Binatia bacterium
ATGGCTCTCTCTCCTGCACAAAAACTTCGTCTCATCGTTCCGAAGACACCGTGGTCGCTCGCCGAAGTCGCCGGACGGCTGGTGGAGATTTCGAGCTCGACGGCCTCGGCCGCGCTGACAATTACTTTTACTTTGGTGCAGCAAGCTCAAGAATGCGGCGAGCCAGTGGGCTGGGTGACGTCGACGGCAAGTTTTTTCTATCCGCCCGATGCGGCTCGGGGCGGTACGGATTTAGCGGCGCTCGTCGTCGTGCGTCTCACCGATGCTAAAAGCATCGCTCGCGCCGGCGAGAAGCTTTTGCGCTCCGGCGGATTCGGCGTGGTCGTGCTCGATCTTGACGCTGCAGATATTCCCATGCCGCTGCAGACTCGTTTGACTGGTCTTGCCCATCGCCATCATACGGCGCTGGTTTGTCTCACCAAAAAAGAAAGCGCGGCGTTTTCTTTGGGCTCATTGGTTTCGCTCAGGGCTCACGCCAAAAAGAAACGGGCGGCGGATCATCGCTTTACATGCGCTTTGCGCGTCCTCAAAGACAAACGTCGCGGCCCCACCTGGAATTATGAAGAACTCTACACCGGACCGGCTGGCTTGTGTTGATCTACCGGCTTTTCCGTTGCAACTCTTATTTCAATGCCATCCCGAGTGGCGCGTTTATCCCGCGGCGGTGGTGGCCGAAGACAAGCCGCAGGGATTGGTTCTCTGGGTCAACGAAAAAGCCCGGCAACAGGGCGTGCTCCCCGGCTTTCGTTATGCTGCGGCGTTTTCTCTGGCCAATGGACTGCGCGCTGGCGAAGTCTCTCCGGCTGACAGTAAAAAAGCGATTGTAGAATTAGCTCAGCGGCTGATGCGTTTTACTCCCGAAGTCGAGCCGTCGGCTGAGGAGCCCGGTGTTTTCTGGCTCAACGGCGCCGGCTTGCAGCGTCTCTATGATTCGCCGCGACAATGGGCCTACGTCATTCATAAAGATCTGCGCGCGCAAGGATTCACGGTCAATCTGGCGGTCGGCTTTACGCGATTCGGCAGCTATGCCGTCGCTAAAGCGAAAGAAGGCATCACGGTCTTTCGCGATCCCGCCGAGGAGCAGAGCGTCGCGCGTGAAGTGCCGCTGAGTCGATTGAACATCGAGCCCGAGTTCCGTGACACGCTTTTGAAGCTCGGTATCAAAACCGTCGGCGCTTTGCTTTCGCTCCCGCCGGGTGGACTGCGTGAACGTTTTGGCAAACAGGCGCATCGTCTCTACCGCATGGCCGCGGGCGATCTCTGGACGCCGCTCGAACCGCGCGCGCCGGACGACCCCGTTTTGCAGAAATATATTCTCGACGATGCGGAAAACGACACCACGCGGCTTTTGTTTCTCACCAAGCAATTGCTTCATCCGCTGCTGGCAACCTTGGCGGCGCGTCATGAAGCGCTGCTGATTCTCTGGCTTTCTTTGCTCATTGACCGAAACGGCTTGCTCAAAGAACCACTCCGTCCGGCAACGCCGACGCTCGATGCGATGCAAATTTTAGATCTTGTTCGGCTGCGTCTGGAATCGCTCCAGCTTGCCGCCGGTGTCGTTGAAATCGAATTACGCGCCGAATCCTGCGCTGCCACCAGCGAGCAGCTTCGCCTGTTTACTGAAAGGCCGACGCGAGACCTCGACGCCGCCAATCGCGCGCTGGCCCGTTTGCGCGCCGAGTTCGGCGACGAATCCGTAGTCTGCGCCAAGCTCACCGACGGCCACCTTCCCGAGGCAAGATTCACCTGGGAGCCTTTGAGCCGCGTCAAACTGCCCGCCTGTCCTGAGCACGGTCGAAGGGAACCGAAGAGTGACGCCATGAAAACTTTAATACGTCGCGTCGCGGCAAAGCCGCGCCGCCTCGCCGGCGGGCCGTATCACTCGCACGAAGACGGCTGGCTCATCCTGGGCCCCAAGCACGGCACCATCGACAAGCTCACCGGCCCCTATGTCTTCTCCGGCGGCTGGTGGAACCGCGAGATCCAGCGCGAATACTACTTCGCCGAAACCCGCAGCGGCGATCTCCTCTGGCTCTACTACGACCGGGTGAGAAGAAGATGGTTTTGGCAAGGCGCCGTCGAATAACGGCGACGTTCAAAAGTTCAAGGGTTCAAGCGGTCAATCGGAGCAAATCCGCAGATTGAATTGGACTTCAAATCAACCGGGAGGTTGATATGGCTGTGAAGCAATTTGAAGATTTAGAAGTTTGGCAAGAAGCGCGCAGGCTGACCCAAATCATTTATCGACTCACTAAAGCAGAAAAGTTTTCGAAAGACTTTTCTCTGCGCGATCAGATCCAACGGGCTACGGTTTCGGTTATGTCCAATATCGCCGAAGGATTTGAGCGTGGAGGTAACCAAAAATTTATTCAGTTTCTTTACGTCGCAAAGGCCTCCTGTGGCGAAGTGCGTTCGCAAATCTACGTCGCACTCGATCAAGGCTATGTCGCCAAACCAGATTCCGAAGAATCGATCGTCGCTTTCAGGCGTCTGTCCGGCATGATCGGCAACTTGATCAACTACCTGCGGCGCAGCGGTATGAAAGGAGCCAAATTTAGCGCCGTAGAAAAATCCGATTGAACCCTTGAACCTTGAACTCTTGAACGATTCTTAGTTGAAGCGATTTGAACGTCTTGAACATAAACAAAGTACCTAAGGAGTCCATCATGGCAACACAAAGTTTATTAACGCTTCACCCCGGCAGAATCTTACTAGAAGAGTTCCTCGCCCCGCGAGGCATCAGCGTCTGGCACCTCGCCAAAGACATCGGTGTCCCGGCGCGGCTCATCTACGAAATCGTCCAGGGACAACGAGCGATCAGCGCCGATATTGCACATCGGTTGGCGCACTACTTTGGAATGTCCGAGCGATACTGGCTCGACCTGCAGGCGCGGTACAATGGGAAACAAGAGGATCGATTATCGAGAGAATTTACGAAGAAACAATCACTCCGACACGCTGGATGATCCAGTAGGGGAGGCAGCGATAATGGAAACAACGAACACTCACAAATCGTCTAATCGCGCGCTTGTAGTCATTGACGGTGGGATGAACTTCAAAGGTAACGTTCAGACGATCTCAAGCGCTCCGAAACCGAAGTTGCTCGACCAAGTACGCCAAGCGATCCGCACGCGGCATTATAGTTATATGACAGAGAAGGCTTATGTAGGTTGGATCAAAAGATTTATCTTTTTTCATCACAAACGACATCCGGCAGAGATGGGAGAGAACGAGATCGGACGTTTTCTTTCAAGTTTGGCAACCGATTCACATGTCAGCGCTTCAACGCAGAACCAAGCGCTCAATGCACTCCTGTTTCTCTACCGTGAGATCCTAAACAAGGACATCGGTTACCTGAACGGTATTGTTCGAGCGAAAAGGCCGCACAGGCTGCCGGTTGTGTTGACGCGGCAAGAAGTCAGGTCTATTTTCGGATTCCTCGATAGCTCGGATTGGATCATGATCATGTTGCTCTATGGAGCAGGCCTACGACTAATGGAATGCCTGCGGCTGAGGGTCAAGGACATTGATTTCACGAGCAGCCAAATTGTGATTCGCGCAGGGAAGGGCGATAAAGATCGGCACACGATGCTTCCCGCGGCCGCAAAAGAACCCCTTACTCAACACCTCCATCTTATCAAACAACAACACCAGCGCGATCTGGATCGCGGCTTGGGCCGAGTCGCTCTGCCG
>DASXSW010000129.1:0-4172 GCA_036505755.1 Binatia bacterium
GGGGTATAGCTTTACGTTGCGCAATGAAAACACTTGCGGGTCGATGTCAGGGTGACTGGGGATCCGGCCCTGATCCCGTAGCATCCGTTGCCCCTCAGGGGAAAGTATGAAGCTCATAAGTAGTTTTCCCGCGCTCGGGTGCGGCGCGGCCTTTACTAAGGCAATGGGATGTACGTATGTGATCACCGGCTCGTCGAAGACATACTGAACCGGTCCGCCTTGGCCTTTGATGCGCGCTGCGATGTGCGCGTACGTATTGCTGACGGCATGAAACTCTCCCGCGGCGAGGAGCTGGGCTGTAATATTATGACCGTCGCGCACGCCCGGCTGCTGTGCGGCGAGCGCCTTTATGTAATTGCGCGCTTTTTCTTTGCCCCATCGTCGCTGCAGATTCACGTACCACTCCGGATCTTGGAGATTGACGCCGATCCGACCCTTCCATCGGGGCGCGAGGAGATCTTCATATTTCTTGGGGGCGTCGTTCGGGCGCACGAGTTGGGTATTGTAGGCCATCGAGTTGAGCAGTGAATGAACGTTGATCCAGTGACCTTCGGGGTCCTTGAAACCAGTGTCATACGCCGATGCTTCCGGGGGAACAAATCTTTGGGTGAGGCCCGACTCTTTCATCAGTTGCAATTGAAATCCCGCCGCAGTGACGACATCCACCGCGAACCGCCCGGCTTTGGCCTCGGTGGCGGCGCGCTGCAAGACTCGCTCGCTCGTGCCGCGGTAGAATGACGGCTTGACGGACGGATATTTTTTCTTGAATGCGTCGACCAAGGTGACGATTTGCTCGTTGTTGAGCGAACTGTAGAGCACCACCTCGCCCTCGGCCTTGGCCGACTCTTCGAGCGTAGCGGCGCGCGCGCTCGCGACGCATAAGACCAATAGGGCGTATAGGACCAATACTCGTCGCATCATCCTGGCGCACGCGCGCTCAAACATGACCGACGAAGAGATCATCCATCGGTAACATCGTTTTCATCAGACCTTGTTCGATTTGGTAGCGGTTGAGAGCGGCCAAAGAGCGCTTCTCGTTTTGGCCCATGATGTAAGCGTAAGGATCTTCACCCAGCACGTCGCGTTCCTTGGCGTAGCCGGCGATTTCGTCGGCGGGCATGTACGGCGCGGCAGCGTCGCGGGCTTCCATAAAGGCGCGAGTCAATTTCGCTGGAAAGTCCGGATATCGTTGGGCTACTTCGCGGCGGATCGACAGGACATGCATGATCGGGTTGATGCCGGTTTGTTTGGTGTAGCGAATGATTTCATCATTGTCCTGGAAGAGTGGTTTTACGCCTGGATAGGCTGCCATCATCTTCGGTGTTTCACCGCCGCCGAATAGTCCCAAGTAGCCCGAGTCGCCCGGAACGATGGCGCCGTGCAGTACGCCTTCACTCAACATTTTGGAGAGTTGTACTTTTTCTTCTCCGAAAGGAGGAGGTGGCTCGATGCGCTCCACTTTTACCGGCAGCTCGTGACCGATGAAGACTTCTCTGCCGGAGACAAACCACTGCATGTCGGTCGTCTTGATATTGTGCGCATCGAGCAGATAACCGCGCGCCCAAACGACGGCGGTGGCGCCGTAGCGAAAGCAGCCGAATTTTTTGCCTTTTAGCTCTGACGGGTGCTCTAACTTTCCTTCGCAATGGTAGATATTTCTCTGGCGCGGGCCGCGCTCGAAAAAGACCGGAATTGCGAGCAGCTCTTGGCCTTTCTCAATGGCGCGGAGCAAGCTCGCCGCCGAGCACTCGCCGACGTCCCACTGACCGTGAAGATATTTGTAGTGACGCTCACCCGAGGTCGTGAAGTTCGGGTCGATGTCGAGTCCATAGCCTTCGACGCCGACCTTGCCATCGATCAGCGCGCGACAGCGCGGGTGATCAGGCAGGCCGAGGGTGATTTTAGGTTTTGTCATCAGCTAGTCCTTTCGCGAGTAAGCTTAACAATGCAGTTCAAAGTTCAATGTTTAAAGTTAAAGATGTCCCAGCCGTTCCAATCGTTCCAGAAGTTCCAATTGTCTCCGGAACCGCTGTAACGTTTGAAACCATTGGAACAACTGGAACCGTAACCGGGTTATCGCGTCCTGTTTGGCATTTCAGATGTAGCCCTTTTCGCGAAAGTATTTCTTCGCTCCCGGATGCAGTGGAATATTTAGTTGGCCCGCTTCGCCGCCGCAGCAGAACTCGTGCATGCTCATGGGGCGTTTATCGAAATGATCGACGGGAATTTGCTCATGGCAGAGATCGACGGATTTAGCCATATTGTAGGCAATGTTGGACGGAAGGTCGGCGTGGCAGAAAAAAGTCCAGCCACTGAAGTCGATAGTCTTGATATCTTCGTCAAGCTTAGGATAGTGCTCGCGCGTCAGCGTGGCGCTGGGAAAGCCAATCTTGCCCATATGGCGCTCGGCGGCTTCATCGATTGGCAAAAAGCGCATTCCTGAATCGAGTGCCAGTTGCCCCCAGCTTTTCACGCCTTCGTCGAAGACGGCATCGGCTTTGCCGGATACGATATGATCTTTGCGATCATTGCTGCTCGGCGAAGAAGCTTCCATCACTTTGCCTCCCCAGCTTTCGATGTCACGAAAGCTCATACCATACGCTTTGAGCACTTCCTCAATGGCGTAGACGGTGGTTTGCAGCTTTAGCCGGCGGCGCGTCGAGATGCGCAAAGGATATTTTTGCGCCTTGATGTCCTCAAGGGATTTTATGCCAGTCTCTTTGCGCACGGCGAAGATCAGCCGGTCCCAAGTCGGAAAGACGCCGATGGCGCGCAGCGGGATTTTTTTCTTGTAAAAGCCGCGACCGAGGTAGGCCATCGCCGCAAGCCCGATCGGATTGCCGAAACCGAAATCGTATTTCTTTTTGTCGACCAAAATCGCCGGCCCCGTGCCGCCCAGTTCGGAGTCGCGCCAGCCCATCGCGACGTCGAGCTGCGACTGCGGCGGCAGCTCGACATTGTTGAAAAAAGTAAACGCGACGACGTTGGCGATATCAACGCGCTTGGAAGTCGCTCCGATGGATAGTTTGATAGGCTGTTTCATACGTTGTCTTTCTTACGAGAGAGATTGAGTCGAGGATCGAGGATCGAAGATAGAAGATAGAAGATTGCGATCCTCCATCCTCCATCATCGATCCTCTCCGATAATCCGGTTTACGCCGTTTGCCTTTGGCGCCGGCCGCCCGGGCGGGCGAAGTGCAGTTCCAGGTAGTTGCCTTCGGAATCGAACATGTAGATGGTATTGCCACTGTCGCGTTCCACAGTGCGATGGAATTTGCCGAGTTCTTTGACCGTCTTCAGGGCTTCATCGTAATCTTGCCAGTTCATGCTGAATGCCTGATGAAAAATACCGTCTTGGTCGAGCGCGTCGCGGTTGATCGCTCTTGGCCTCTCGAAAAGCACGACATCGTCGTTGCCGCAGCGAAAACGATCGAGCTCTTGCGCCACGCCGTGAACCGGGAAAGCATCGGGATTTTTTGGATTGCCGCCGACGCGACCCAAATATTCCATTCCCAATACTTCGGTGTAAAATTTCTTGGCGCGATCCAAGTTATCCACCGGTATGCCCATGTGATAGACCTTTTGTAGTTTCATCGCCAAACTCCTTTCTCGATCCATTGCGGGAGTGATTCTCATCCTAAGTTGTTAGGCTGTCAAGTCGTCTAATCGCAACGAACCAGTTCGAGGCTGCGACACCCGACAAAAACATTGGATGATAATATCGGAATATTGTTGGAAACACCTGTCGATGCCCGCAGGGTCTGCCACACGGAGTTAAAATGTCATGCCGGCCCGTCGATGGGACTCGGGATAAACTCCAGCCGGCATCCAGGTTAGTTTCCTGAGCACGCGCAAGAACTGGATTCCGGCCTACGCCGGAATGACGGAGAAGAAGCCGACTCGTAGCGAAATGACTGGTTATGTCGATTGATTCCGCCTGATTCTTCGGTCTATGATCTGCCATCAGATGGCTCAGACTTTTTTCAAAGTATTGGCGCCACAGGAAGCTTTCCGACGCTTGCTCGCCGTCGAGCCAGTCGGTACGGAGCGGATTCCGTCGGTCGAGGGGCGCGCGCGTGTGTTGGCAGGCGATCTACATTCCGCGGTGGACCTGCTGGATTTCCATCGCGCAGCGATGGATGGTTACGCGGTAAAAGCCAAAGATACCTTCG
>DASXSW010000130.1:0-7996 GCA_036505755.1 Binatia bacterium
GAATACGAAGTCTTGCTCGTGCCTACTTATCTTTATAAGAGGCTTCCCGTTACCGGCGCCGATCTGGCCGTTCCGCGCGCAGCGCTGCAGCGTTTCGGATTTATCTATCATTTCGTCGAAACCGTCGAAGACGGAGCGATAGAAACCAATGCCGCCATTGTAGCCGCGGCCATTAAAAACCGCGCGAGCAGCGGTCGCCGATTGATCCTGATCAGCGCAAGCAAGTCCGGACCAGAACTCGCGTTAGCGCTCACTAGCCTCGGCGACTTCGAGACGCGTCACGTGGCAGCCTGGATAAACACCGTAGGCGCGCTTCAAGGAACCCCGCTTGCCGATGAACGCCTTTTGCCGGAGATAGAAGACCTGATCGGCCCGGTGGACAGCGCGGGGATGGAAGTCTCACTACGGAACGTAGCCGGCGGCGGTTCGCCGCCCTTCGTATCCCGGCACATGTGCTGATCGTTAACTACTTCGGTATTCCGCTTTCAGGCAGTATCTCTTCTTGGGCGAACGCAGGGTTCGGGCCGCTTCGAAAATATGGGCCGAATGATGGGATCTTGCTCCTCTCTGACATGATTTTTCCGGGTGGCCTCACTGTGGCTGAGCTCGGCCTCGATCACTTCCTTCTCGATCGGCACATTGATATTGCAACTGTCGCTTTGACGACAACGGTTATCGGTCGGATCGAGCAGCGCAGCGGAGAAAACAATTAGTTTTCACATCTTACGCGGCATACATGTAAAAAACACATGAACGAAATTCACATCGTCGATACGACGCTGCGAGACGGCCAATTAAGCCTCTGGGCACTGGGCATGAAAACCGGAGCCATGCTCGCCATTGCCGAGCAGATGGATCGATGCGGTTTTCAGTCAATGGAATTCTTCGGCTTCGCCGGCTTCATCAAGTACGTGCGTGAGCACAAGGAAAATCCGTTCGACTGGATCAGACTCGGAGCGCAAAAATTTCGCAACACGCGACTGCGTTATCACGGCGGGCTGGCTTCTGGATTCGAAAAAGTGCCCCGCTCGGTGCGCAAGCTGATGATCGAGCTGATGGTCGCTCACGGCATCACACTGACGCGCTCATCCGATCCGTGGAACGACTACGAAGCGGCCGCCATCGAGAACGAGGATTTGCGCAAACTCGGTATGGACGTTGTCGTCAATATCATCTATTCCGTCTCGCCACGCCATACCGACAATTACTATGCGCAAAAGGCGCGCGAAGCGGCGGCGATCAAGCCCTATCGCATTTGTTTCAAAGACGTGGGAGGGCTACTGACCCCCGAGCGCGCTTGCGCGCTGATTCCCGTGATCAAGAAGAATATCGGCGATGTTCCGCTGGAGTTTCACGCCCACTGCAACAACGGCCTCGCGCCGTTCAACTATCTCGAAGCGATCAAGCTCGGCGTCGATATTCTTCACACGGCGATTCCGCCGCTCGCCAACGGTTCTTCCCAGCCGTCGATTTTGAACGTTGCGTCTAATGCGCGGGCGCTCGGCTACACATCGGTGATCGATTTCGACGCCGTAAAAGCCGTTGAAAAACATTTCACCTTCATTGCCGGACGAGAAGGTCATCCGATCGGCGCGCAACGGGAATACGATCATGCTCAGTATCTCCACCAAATTCCGGGCGGCATGATCTCCAATTTGGGCCACCAGCTGCGCACGGTGGGAATGGAAAATCGTTTGCAGGACACGTTGGAGGAGGCGGGCCGAGTGCGTGCCGAATTCGGTTATCCGATCATGGTTACGCCGCTGGCGCAATTCGTCGGCAGCCAGGCGGCGATCAACATTATAACCGGCGAGCGCTACAAGGAAGTGACGGATCAGGTTATCCAATACGCCCTTGGACACTGGGGCAAAGAAGCTCCTCTGGTGATGGATCCAAACATCAGAGATAAAATTCTCAACCGGCCCCGCGCTACTGAATGGAAAGGGTGGACGCCTCCGGACCTGACGCTCGAGGAAGTGCGGCAAAAATTCGCTGCGCTCGGAGTTTCCGACGAGGAGTTGGTGCTCCGCGTCATCGTCGGTGAAGCGGCGGTCAAAGCGATGCTTGCCGCCGGAGCGCCGAAAGAATATTTACGGGCGAACCAGCCACTCGTGCGCTTGATCGGCGAGCTTGCCAAGCGGCGTGACTGCAAGCAAGTCTACATCCAGAAAAAGGGTTTCTTGCTTCGCATGGAAAAGAACAGATGACGATGCAATCCACGAAAGGACACATTGCGCAGGTGGAAGGTTCTGAATTCGTCGTGTGGAAGTCGACTCTTGCTCCCCGTCATTCCGGCGGAATCCAGGCGGTTTTTGATTGTGAACTGAAAACGAACCTGGATGCCGGCGGGAGTCTATCCTGAGCCCCATCGACCGGCATGACGAACATTCACTGCGTGTGAAGGCGAGGGATTTCAACCATCCCCGAAAGGGACATCAATTCTACCGCGGTTTGATCGCGATGATGCCCAGCGATTAAAGCCGCCGCGCCCAGAGATTGCGAGGGTGTTGTCTAGCGCTAAGCTCCGGAAAGACATTCGTCCTGATCGAGAAAATGCCAATGGGATGGAGGCATTTGGCTGTTTCGATGATCAGCGTTAATTAAGCCGCTTGTTCCGGTGCGCGTGATCGATTTCTTAATGAGCCGCACAGCTCTGATACCGGCCGTCTGAGCACATTTTGGCGGACGGCATCGGAATCTAAACCGAGCTGGTCGCAGATCCAAATTAGGCTTCCGAGAGACGTGTTGCTGGAGGACAACCAAGCGCGCGCCGGCTTCGCGAGAAAATCCGGCCCAGAAAGGTCTTGCAATGCTTGAGTGAGCACAGACATCCACAACGCATGTTCCGGTTCAGTCATGAGCGGGCACCTCTAATTTTAATTTGTTGCCTGTTCGCTTGCCAAAACGATCGGTGAAAACGTTTGGTTGCGAACGTTACAGTTTGGGTCCCTCGAAGCTCTACCCTGGATTAATTGCCACTTGATGGAGTGATCGCAATGACCGCAGAAGCCAGTGATCGTGCGTATCGTCGAACTTAACGTCAGGAGCATCACAGTGAAGCTGCACCGACACTTGGGGCATCGACGGTTGGTGAGATATCTTATCATCGGCGGCAATGGTCGAGTTGGACCTTAATTTATCGTTTGCAACCAATATGCCAAAGGAATCTTCTCCCGTAGCGAAGGCTCACTGGTGGCTAACATGGCTATAAATGGGGTTTTATCTTCTGGGAATACAGCCGCCGGTGTTCCTTTGATCTTCCAGGTTACAAAATTCGCAGCACTGTGCGACAAATGTGTTTCACTGACCTGAAGTCCTCCCGAGCATCGAGGAAACGAAATTCACGCTCAAGAAGCTATCTTCGTTCCGGAAGCTAACTGAAGAACCGGTGCTTTGCGGTCCGTCGGTGTTCCGGCAGCTTGTGAAGTAATCCTCAACAAAAAGGCCCGAGCTCTGTCGCGTCGGGCCTTCGAGTTTCTGGTTGACTCAGAGGAAAGTTAGTCGAGAGGCTCCAGTTTAAGCACCGATGCGCCGTGATTGCTGCCCACCCAGAAAGTGACCGGCGAAGTCGAATTGTCGATAAAGACGCGGCGAATATTAGTCTCCCTGGGGAGAAGATAATCGGTGAATTGACTGGTTTTGGGATCGAGACGCGTGACGCGATCGGTCCACATGGAGCCGATCCAGACTTCGCCGTTCTTGTCCGGTACGACGTGGTAAGGAGCGCTCCAAGGTATCGGCAGCCGCCATTCCTGGATCTTATCCGTCTTGGTATCGAGCATGCCGACTCCGTTGGCGCCGTACTCGGCGAACCAGAGCCGGTCTTGCGCGTCGAACCTGCCTCGTCGCGGCCGCGAACCTTGGGTTACGGTCGAGTACACTTTAAACTCTTTCGTTTTCGCATCGATCCTGCCGATATTGTTGGAGCCGAACTCGAGCAGGTAAAGGTTGTTCTGACTGTCCGAAGGGATGCCGTAGGCGTTGAGCGTTCGGTCAGCACCCGGAATTTTAAATTCGCCGAGGTTTTCGTACTGGCCAGTGGTGATATCCAACCGATAGATCGAGTGAGTATCTTGATTGTTAGTCCAGACTTTGCCGTCTACGTGTGAATTCGACGGACTGACCATCGATTGCTGCGTGTGATTTCCCTGCCACTCTTTGGGAACCGGATAGATCTGGAATTTTTCTGTCTTGCGGTCGAACTTTGCGATCCCGCCCTGGTACATCAATGACACCCAGAGATTTTCATCCTTATCCAGTTGCAGATCGAGGGTGCCGAGGGGCCATCCTTTTTTCAGCTCGGGAATTGGGAAATCCGTGACCTTCCCCGTCTTGGGATCGATCTTGCCGATGAACTGCTCGCCGAAATCCGAGTACCACGCGGTTCCATCGGAGTCGACGACGACATCGTGCGGCATGGCCAACTTTCTCGGTAAGTCATATTCGGTGATAATCGTGCTTGTGGCTTTGCCTTTGGGCCGAGGCAAGGTTTTGAGTGGAAAACTCTGCTTCGAATTATAACTGGCGTTGACACTCGCGAGCCATTCGCCGATCGCCAGCGGATCGACGCCGCGGGTGCGATCGCGCTGCACGCCGCCGACGGTCATCTGTGGCCTGAGCGGGCTACTGCCGGGCGCGTACATCGACATTCTGCGGAACACTTGGACCCATTCTTCCGCGCCTTTATTGGCTTTCACAATGCGCTCGATCGTGTGACAGCCATTACAGCTTAAGAGAAAATTCTTTTGTTGATCTGTGCCCGGAATGCTCAGAAGCCATTCCGCGTCGCTCAACTGGGCGGAGAGATTCTCGGTCGGCTTCAGTTTGAGGTTGGCCGTCGTGGCCTTCCCCGCGACTACATCGACGGTCTTGGGGCCATCGAGATCATAACCCGCGGCGCGAATCTTGAGAGTGTATCGGCCCGGCTCGAGTTTGGCAGCGGGAACGCTGTAGCGTCCCTTCTCGTCGCTCACGACGTTGACGGTGATAGTCGAGCCGTCCTTTTTGGCGCCGATCACGACACCTTCCATCAGGCCTTCTTTCTGCGAGCTGACCTGACCGGTCAATGCGAAGGGCGGCGCGCCATTGGCGCCAATTTCCGCTGACGACGCGACTAATAGGGCGATCGCCGCGATGGCGAAGACCAGTGATTTGTAATTCCGCATATGAATCCTCCTTGCGGCTCGAGTGAGTGACTCTTTGGCGAACCAGGATCCGGGCGAAGCTGCGTGAGAATTACCACCAGGCTGTTTTTCCCGTCAAGCGGAATTATAGCCGATTCCCGGCGGGTCCGCGTGCCGGTTGAGATTAACGAGTGCTAACAGCAGTGGCGAAGCCGACCGCATGGCTGCCGGGCCGACCAGCGCCACCGAATCACATTGACAATTCCGAAAGAGGCGAGATAGTGGCCGCATGAGTCGGCTTAGCTCAGCCTTCGAATTGAGGGCGTTAGTTTTTGCTCTCGGATCGATGGGTATTGTATAAATGCACTGGCTGTCGTAGTCCCTGATCTGTGTCAGACCGAGAAGTTTCGAAAGGAGCGGAACATGAGAACAACAAAACTGTTGTACTTAGGCATTGCCGCGTTTGCTACCGTGTTGTTTTTGTCAGCAGCGCCGGTCCAGCTAGGCAGTCAACAAAGCCAGGGCGCGGCGGTGCGCATCGATAACGACGACATCGGCGGCGTGGTGACGAGCGCTAACGGTCCCGAAGCCGGTGTCTGGGTCATCGCAGAGACCACCGATTTGCCGACCAAGTACGCCAAGATTGTTGTTACCGACGATCAGGGACGCTACCTGCTGCCCGATCTGCCGAAGGCCAATTACAACATCTGGGTGCGCGGTTACGGCCTAGTTGATTCGCCCAAGGTTCAAGCCATGCCGGGTAAGAATCTCAATTTGAAAGCGGTGGTGGCGCCGAACGATGCAGCCGCGGCGCAATATTATCCCGCGATTTACTGGTACTCGATGCTCAAGATCCCCGATAAAGGAGAATTTGGCAGCAAGGGCAAAATTCCCGAAAAGATAGCTCAGACCGACTGGCTCAATTCAATGAAGAATAACGGTTGCATCGGCTGCCATCAGTTGGGCCAGCTTTCCACCCGCACTTTCCCCGAAAATGTCCCGCACCCGCTCGGCAGGTTCGCTACGTCCGAGGAAGCATGGTTCCGTCGCATCCAGTCCGGCCAATCCGGCGAACAAATGTTCACCCAGCTTGTCAAAGACCTCGGCGGCGCCCCCATCCGCTACTATGCAGACTGGACGGATCGCATCGCCAAGGGCGAACTGCCGCATACGAAGCCCGCGCGGCCCCAAGGGGTCGAACGCAACGTTGTCGTCACCACCTGGGATTGGCTCAATGACAAGAAATACCTTCACGATCTGATCGCCTCGGATCGACGCGACCCGAAGGTGAATGCCTACGGCCCGCTGTTTGGGTCACCAGAGTACAGCACCGACCTCATCCCGGTCCTCGATCCGAAAAAGCACACCACCTGGAACTTAACGGCGCCAATCAGAGATCCGAACATACCGGAGGCGCTCGGCCCGGGACATGCGGCAAGCGACAAAGTTATGCAGCCGTCGCCTTACTGGGGCCAGGAAAAAATTTGGGACACCAAGGCCAATAATCATAACGCGATGATCGACAAGAAGGGACGGGTTTTGGTTTGCGGCGAGGTTCCGCGACGCCAATAATCCGGAATTCTGCAAGAAGGGTTCGACTCATACTTCCGCCAAGCTATTCCCGATGGAACGGACGAACCGTCAGCTGACGATGCTCGATCCCAAGACCGGGCAGTACACATACGTCGATACCTGCTTCGGGACGCATCATCTACAGTTCGGCTACGACGCCAACGAAACGCTATGGACGAGCGGCGGCGGCCCAGTGGTGGGCTGGATCAACACCAAGATGCTCGACGAGACGGGTGATATCGCAAAATCGCAGGGCTGGACACCGCTCATTCTCGATACCAACGGCAACGGCAAACGCGATGACTACGTTGAGCCGAACCAGCCGGTCGATCCAACCAAGGACAAGCGTATCGTCGCGGGGTTTTACGCCGTGATGCCGAGTCCCGTCGACGGCTCGATCTGGGGTTCCTTCAGAGGCAATCCCGGCGCCGTCGTACGGCTTGCTCCGGGAACCAATCCGTCGGAGACGGCGCTCGCCGAGATCTACAATGTGCCGATGCCGGGCTTCGGCATTCGTGGCGCTGATATCGATCGCCAGGGCGTCGTCTGGGTGTCGCTAGCGAGCGGTCACCTCGGGAGTTTCGATAGGCGCAAGTGTAAAGGTCCCCTCAACGGACCGAAGGCGACCGGCGATCACTGCCCCGAAGGCTGGTCGTTCTACAAGTATCCGGGTCCCGGCTTCAAAGGCATCGGTGATAATAGCGCGGAGTCGAGCTACTACACTTGGGTTGATCAGCACAACACGTTCGGACTCGGCGAGGACGTGCCGATGTCCACGGGTAACTTGAACGACGGTCTGATCGCGATGAAAGATGGCAAGATGATTGTATTGCGCGTGCCCTATCCGATGGGCTTTTACGCCAAAGGTTTCGACGGGCGCATCGACGATTCGAAGGCAGGATGGAAGGGCCGTGGATTGTGGACTACGAGTGGCGACCGCGCGCCGTGGCTAAAAGAGGGTGGCAAGGGCGCCAAGCCGATCGTTGTGCACTTTCAGCTTCGACCTGATCCGTTGGCGAAGTAAAAGCACGAATACAACTAACTGGGCGAGAGTGACAGGTCTTGGATTTCAGCTATTCGTTAACCAAGATGCGTCGCGTTTATGGTCGCCGCTCAGCGATTGTGGCTCGCTTTGCTCAAGGATTTTTTTTTCCGAGTCGATAGCACAGGTTCATGTTGATACTTCACTGCGCCGTTAGTTACTGTCCGCCCGCTCGCGTCTGAAGTTGCCGCTGTCGAAAGGAGCAAGTCATGATAGAAACAAATTTGTTGCGCTTAGCTGCGACGGCTGTCGGCATTGC
>DASXSW010000131.1:0-3813 GCA_036505755.1 Binatia bacterium
GCGGGCGAGCGCGAGCATCAGCGTCAGTCCCTGTTCGGCCGTGGAAATATTCGCCCGGCGCCTGATGGTCAGGACTTGAACACCTGCGCGCTCGCAAGCGGCGCGGTCGATATTGCGCGTCGTGAAACCATATTTTTGGACGAACTTGAGCGTTTTTCCGGCGGCGGCTATCTCCTCGGGGCCGATGGTTAATTCCTCTACGACGGCAACGCTGGCGCCGAAGAGATTCGCCAGCAGCTCGGCCTGATTATCGACGAGGCGCGCGTCGACGGGATGAAGACCCGGCGCTTTTGAGCGGACTCGGTCGCACCAGCCGCGAAAGTCCGGCAGATCATGCTTGCAAAAATGGGCAAACGCCTCGATGCGCTCTTCAGGAACGGTCGGATCGAGGACAACTTGAATGAGACGAAGAAAGCTGTCGTTTTCGACGACGAATTTGAGACGGGGGGATGAGGCCATCGATTGTTCCGTCATACCTCCTCTATGGGAGAGGATTGAGGTGAGGGTGCGGAGACTAGTTACCCTCATCCTAGCCTTCTCCCAGAGGGAGAAGGAACGTGTTTACTCGCTCTATCCAGCCGTCGGTTCCGGATCGACTTGCAAGGCCTTCAAGAATCTCGTCAGCATGTTGTAGGCGCCGATGAGCATGGTGAGCTCAACGACCTGACGTTCGGTGAAATGTTTCCGCACGTCGGCAAAAACGCCATCCGCCACGGCAATCTCACGCGTCATCGCGTCAGTGTAAGCGAGCAGCGCACGTTGTTGTCCAGTGAATAATTTCGACGGTTGCCAATTCGCCACCGCGTCGACTTGCTCGGGCGTCAGTCCTTCTTTTAACGCATAAGCCGGACCGTGGGCGCGCTGCACATATTCCACGTCATTCAAGATCGCCACCCGAATCACGGCCAACTCGCGGCTTTGCCCGTCAATCTCGGTTCCATACCGCACGGCCTGGTTAAGATCGAACCAGGCATTTGCCAGCGCCGGGCTACGCAACATCAAACGGTAAATATTAATCAGCCGGCCGCCGCGGGCACCTTTGATCTTGGCGATGGAATCGGCCAGCTCCGGATGTTCGTTTTCCACGATCAGCGCCACGCGTGCCATGAGTTACCTCAAAAGTGTTGAGCTTATGTCAGAGCCCGCCGTCCTTCAAAACGCCCGACGCTTTTCCAAACGGATGGAGAAGTTCGGCTTCTGTATGAAGACGCTACTGCGCTCGGTTTGTTTGCTCAGCTCCGCGACCAAGTTTAACAGCGGATTGCCGTTCGTCGCGTAAGTTCGCGCCGGACCGGCAGCGTGCATTCGGTCGACATCCTCTTTGCTGGTAAAAAAGCGCGACAGTACTTCCTCAACAGAAACACCCTGCCCGCCGTACTTTCGCCGCAAGTCTTGCAGGGAATCAGTCGGATGCGGCCGCTCGGCGATTTCCTTCGCGCGCGGGCGGCTGAGAATTTTTTCTTTAACGTTAGCGTCCATGAGCGCCGCGCCTTCTTTGCCCCAGATACCCATGGCGTATTCAATTGTTTGATCCGTCACTTGCTTGTAGCGTTCCCCGACAATGACGTTGATCGCCGCTTGGCTGCCGACGAACTGCGACAGCGGCGTGACCATGATCGGGTAGCCAAATTCGGCGCGCACCTGCGCCGCCTCTTCCAGCGTCTGATCGAGTTTGTTTTCCATGCCGACGAGACCCAGTTGGTGTCGCAAGTTGGAAATCATGCCGCCGGGAATTTGGTGCACGTATTGCGCGTAATCGTATTCGGGTGTTTTGCCGATCGGGAGACCTTCTTGTTTGGCGCAGGCGGTGAAATGTTTCGTAACTTGACGGAGCGGCTCTTCGTCAACCGATACTGCGTAACCTAGAGCGCGTGCGTTCATCGCGACGTTGAATACGGATGGATTCGATGAGCCGTCAGCGAGGGGCGGAATGGCCGTATTGACGTTAGTCATGCCGGCCTTGATGGCTTCCAAGCAACATAGCGTTCCGAGTCCTGTCGTGCAGTGGGTGTGCAATTCCACGGTCGTGCCGTTAGCGGCGTTGAGCACAGCTGGAGCGAGCGTCTTGGTTCGTTCGGGAGTTAAGATGCCGCCGGGGTCTTTGAGGATGATCCGATAGATGTCGAAGGCGATCGCTTCGCGAACCTTGGCCGCGAAGTGTTCGTCGGTATGACGCGGGGAAACGGTGTAAATAAGATTGATAATCGGTTTGAGGCCGGCGTTCTTCGCTTGTTTGACACGCCAGGCCCAATCAGCCGGATCGTTCCAGGAATCGGAGATTCGCACCTCGGTAACTCCGACGTTGGCCATGCAGGTATCGTAAAGCTGATGAAGCGCGTGGGGATAAATTGCAAATCCACTGCGCGTTCCATGGATGAGTCTCAGTGGCGTCCGTTTGAATCTTGGAATGACGAGCCGGTAGCGTTCCCAGGGATCTTCGCGCAGCTCCCTCACGCATTTCGGCAATTCCACGGGGCCGCCGAGCTCGATGGCTTCGAAACC
Organism: Binatia bacterium; assembly: GCA_036505755.1. Classification (GTDB taxonomy): domain Bacteria; phylum Desulfobacterota; class Binatia; order UBA9968; family UBA9968; genus DP-20. The sequence continues at coordinate 2,503 of DASXSW010000131.1, forward strand.
GGCGCCGTCCATCGGCTCGACCACGGGGACGATCATTCCCGTTCTCATATTGTACGCCCACAGGCTTTGCTGGCCATCGCGAAGCGTGGTGTCGACAAAACGAACTTCGGTCATCGGGAATCTTTCGTGCTGGTATTGGCACAATGCGTCTTCATATTCGTGGGCGAGCCGCAGACGCGATAGTCTTACTCTTCGCGCAGCCAAATTTGGCTACGTCCAAACAACGACACGCCGATAAAACCGCGCACTTCGAGTTTCTTGCCGCCTTCGGTGACCTTCATCTTGACGCGGTAAATCTTGCCGGTTTCGGGATCGAGTATCTCGCCGCCTTGATACTCTTCGCCCTGCTTCGTAAGACCCGAAAGGATCGTCATGCCGAGCACCGGCTGGTTGTGCCGAGTGCCATCGCACTTGTCGCATTTGGGCGCTGGGTCGTCCCCCGGCTTAGGAAAGATTTTCTCGATTCTGCCTTCGAACCGGCCATTTATTTCTCGAATGCGAACCAAGCCCCTTGGCTGGCCCGAGTTGTCGTCGATGGTTTTCCAAAGACCCACGGGAGACAGTTCGGTGGCGGCGAGAGGAGAAATTATTGTGAGTAGGATGACCGTGATAATGATCCTAGCGAAGCGTCTATTAATCCTGCTCATGTCGACCTCAGGAAAAAGTTGGTGGTGCATCTTATTCTTATTACCAGTTGCAGAAGCGGTTTTCGATATAGGTGCAACGCTGACCAGCGTGATGCGACGCCGACGATAGCGCGGCCAATACTGGTGCGCAGTCCGGCGAGAATGTAGGGGCTCGAAGACGGCAGAGTGATGGTAAAAAACATCCGGAGATTTGTCCGCGGAGACTCCTGCCGACTCGAAGATAATTTTCGTCGACCTCACGCGCGCCTCGTTCTTAGCCCTGTTAGAGTCCAGATTTCTTCAATGCGACCGAGTGTCGGCGCGAGGAAAATCCCATCACAGAAAATTTATTTGAATCTTGGAAAGACTTCCTTGGACATGAGCTCCAGTGTGCGCCTCACATCGCTCATCGGCAGGCCGCCGAAGTTGACCATGCTGATCACGTGCGTGACGCCGATCTTTTCGTATTCTTTTAGGATTGCGACTGCATTCTCAGGAGTAGTAAAGAGAGCAAGTTTTTCTTTTTTGATGTTGTCGAAATCAGGAACTGTAGCTCCCGGGCGCCGAGACGTTTTGAGATACTCAGCGACGCGCGCGTAGTGCGGACGGGCGGCCTGAACCGCGTTCTCTTCGTTCCGTTGCAGATAAACATGCAGAGCGACGATGATATCCGGGTTTTCCCTAT
>DASXSW010000132.1:0-13133 GCA_036505755.1 Binatia bacterium
GTCAGCGTGTTGGAGAACGCGATGACAAACCAAGGCCAGATCAGCTACTTGAAGGCTTACCACCGGCTCGGCGGCTGGTTCCCGAGTGAAGCCAAGAATTCCGCCAGCTTCCGCTAGACCCTCGAAAGAAGTCGCCAGAAAGCTTTGTAGTATGCGGTGATCGGAGGAAACCGCGTCGTTGAGGATTATATTGCCTGCTCTAGGACTTCTGTGATTTTGCGCGTTCCTCGAGCCAAAAACCCTAACACAGGCATCACGTCGAGGGAGGTGACTGATCGGTGATCTTTTGTCGATCTTCTATTTTAGCCGGCTCAGGTGGTTTACTCGGACTAGATAAGCCGTCGTCGAGGGCCCTCTTGAATCCACGGATAGCTTCTCCCAGTCCCTTACCAATCTCAGGAAGTCTTCCTGGACCAAAAATAATAAGGGCAACGGCCAAAATCAAAATAAGATGCATGGGCTGTAATAGACCTTCAAACATGTGAGATTCCTATGGCCCCCTATATGGCCTCCCCGTTATCGCTTCGTGCACTCTATTTTTTATAAACCATTCGACAGATTCAATCGTAGCGCAAGCTTTATGCCAGTTGATTAACCGCGCACGATGATTCGATTGCGCAGACTGGCTCCGTTGAATTTCAAGGTTACGCGAATGTAAAGACTATGGAATACTTTGTGTTTATGCGGAACTGCGTCAGACGCACGAAAACTTCGAATCTGCGAGAAAGGCTAATCCGAATCGCGGTAGCGTAAGCGTTTAGCTGGGTTTTGAAATGTGGCCGAAAGGCACAATGGCTAGCCAAAATGTCGCAGTCTCACACCTGCTGCGAGGAGATTGTGGAAGCACAAGATCCAACCCATCTACCAAAAACGCGATGCCGCTGTTTTGGTTATGGCACCAAATTTGCCGCTAGCTATGATTGGATTATCTCTCTTCAATCAAGCGAAACGGGACTAGCCAAGGGAGTAAACTCATGCAGAAGATATTTTGCCTTGGATTATTGTCGGCAACAATTCTTGTTGCCGGTTGTTCTGCTTATCGGGTCGGGAGCCAAGTCCAAGCCGGCAGAGAAGAGCTTTTGGTTGGCAGGAGTGCGTCCGCGGTTGCGTACTTCCAGGAAGCAGCAAACCTAGATCCAAACTATGAAAGGAGTATCGGCTACATGCGAGAAGGGGTGTGGACCTATCTCGGACGGGCCAATTACGACGCCGGAAAACTACCGCAGGCGCGCCAAGCCTTAGAGCGGGCACTTGCGCGTAATGAGCCTGATTATTTCGCCAATCTTTACCTAGGTTTAGTGTTAGCGAAAGCTGAGGAACAGGGGCAAAGCGTCAGAGAACTCAAAAATGGATTGGCGGGCCTCGATGAATGGTTTAACTACACCACTCGCAATGCTTATTACGGACAGTTCTGGGATCCGTCAGGAGCGATTCGCTCTGAAATCGATGGCGATCTCGCGATGATATCCAGCTCGGATATCGACTGGCCCAAGCTAGTCGCGAGCGTAGAATGGGTTGGCAAAAAAACGGAAGAAGAGATTGATCTGGCACGGCGCGACGAACGCCGGCAGTATGAAAACGACAGAAACAGACTAAGGAGGCGATGACACGGTATTCAACCTCTATACGTCCAGCGGCAGCCTGTTGGCGTGACAATAATTCTTGATCTCGTCAATAAACCGCTCACCAAAATCGGCTAATTTCCGCTCGCCCACACCGCGCACGCCGAGCAGAGCGCTTGGCGAGCTGGGACGTAGTCGCGCCATGTCGCGCAGCGTAGCGTCACTGAATAGTACATAGGCCGGCACGTTGCGTTGGTTAGCAATCTCGCGTCGCAAGTTGCGCAGGGTTTCGAACAGACCAGTGTCAACGCTTTGCCAAGATTTTTCGTCGAAGCGGGTCTTGCGGACTTTAATTTTCGGCTGAAGCAGCCGCACAGTCCGTTTGCCTCGCAGAACTTCCCGTGCGGCATCATTCAGGCGCAGAACCGGACGTTCATCGGCCGTGCGTTCGAGCACGCCGTTATCGATCAGCTGGTAGAGCATGCTGGTGAGCGTCTTGCGGTCGGCGCCTTTCATCAAACCGTAAGTGCTCAGTTCTTCGTGACGCCAACGCCGAACCCTTTCAGTATTTGCGCCCAACAAAAGATCAACAATGTGTTCGGCGCCGAAGCGTTCACCGGCGCGCGCTATGCACGAGAGAATTTTCTGCGCGGTTACCGTCGCATCAGCCAGACCTTCGACTTCATTCAAACAGACATCGCAAGCCTCGCAGTTCGGCCTGGCGTATTCCTGTCCAAAGTATTCCGAGAGCTTGCGGTGGCGACAGTATACGCCGGTGCACAAGCGGCGCATATGATCGAGTAACTCGCGTGACGCGGCTATTACGCCGGCGGGCTCCTTCGCGTCGACCGCGCTTTTCTCGATGAGCGATTCCCAGCGCAGAACGTCGGCGCCGGAATACAAGAGTACACATTCCGCCTCCAATCCGTCGCGCCCGGCGCGGCCGGTCTCCTGCTGATAGTGCTCGATCGATTTAGGCATAGCGGCGTGAATGACGCAGCGTACGTCGCTGCGATCGATGCCCATACCGAAAGCGACCGTCGCCGCCACTACGTCTATCTCTTCCGCTGCGAAGGCGTCTTGCGTTCGGCGACGTTCGTCCGCTTCCATGCCGGCGTGATAGAAAGCGGCGCGCAGTCGGTTCGCCTGCAGGAACGCGGCCATGAATTCGGTGTCATTGCGACTGATGCAGTAAACGATGGCAGCCTTGCCTGGGTGGCGTCGCAACACTTCGAGTGCTTGCCCCCGCGCATCGACGCGAGGTACGACACGGTAGACCAAATTAGGACGGTCGAATGTTCCGACCAGCACGACGGGATTCTTTAGGCGCAATTGCGCGGCGATGTCAGCGCGAACGCGCTCCGTGGCGGTCGCAGTGTATGCGTGAAGGCTGGTCTGCGGAAAGCGGCTCTTGAGCTCGGCGAGCTGGCGGTATTCGGGTCGGAAGTCGTGTCCCCAATGGCTGATGCAATGAGCTTCGTCGACAGCGAAGGCACGCACGTTGAGGCGTTCAACGAACTGCAGGAAGCGCGGCGTCAGCAACCGCTCCGGCGCCACGAAGACGAGACGGCAGCGGCCGGCGGCAATCTGCTCTTCCGTTTGGCGGAGAGCTTCCGAAGACATGCCGCTATACAGAGCTGCCGCCGGATAGCCACACTCGCGCAAGCCATCGACTTGATCCTTCATTAAGGAAATCAGCGGTGAGACTACTATATCAGTCCGTTGCGCCAGCTCGGCGGGGACCTGGTAGCACAATGACTTGCCGCCACCCGTCGGCATAACGACGAGGGAATCGCGCAGCTCCAGCCCTGCTTTTATGGCTTGCTCTTGCAGCGGCCGCAGTTCGGAAAATCCCCAGTAACGGCGCACGGTGGCGAGTATGTCAGCGGTAGTACGGTCTGTCGGTGGATTCATATGTTATCTGAACAGAAAGATCTCAGAGGCGAGGCGCGCAAAAGATCGACGAGCGGAGGCGTACACACCCAGTACGTTGTAGCGAGACGATTGAGCGCAATGAAGCCTATGAGGCTTTTGCGGCAGTCTGCTAAATCCCTTCTCCCTTCCCTCTCTGCGTGCCCTGAATCGGTGTGCGGTTCCATTCGAGGGCCTCTTGAATCTTGCGGGGCAGGGGAGGTTTGCGGGATGTCATGAAGTGGACGAATTCCTCCTGGGTTGCGATCTGCATGCGGGCGTTTTTCTGTTTCTCGTCACCGAGCGTCGAAACAGCCTCACGATAGTCATGACCCGGATAGACGCGAATTTCATCGGCAAGGGCTTTGAGTTTTGACAGACTTTTGTATTGCGCTTCGGCGTTTCCGCCTGGAAGATCGGTACGGCCACAACCGCCAATCAATAGCGTATCACCGGTGAATATCCGATCGCTAAAAAGCAGGCACATCGCGTCTTCGGTGTGACCTGGCGTGTGAATAATTCTGAGCGACTGTTGGCCGAACTTGATCTCATCGCCATCTTCGACACGCAGGTCGACGTAAGGCGCATCCGTGGCCCGGTGCATGACAATTTTAACGCCGCAGCGCTCACGCAGAATTTTGCACGCCGAATTGTGATCGGCATGGGTGTGGGTGTCGATGGCGTAGAGCAGTTTCGACCCCAAAAATTCGGCTATTCCAACGTAATCGTCGGCTTTGTCGATTTCCGGATCGATAACAACACAGACTTTTTCCTTGGCGCAACCAAGAATGTAGGACAAACAACCGGCGGACCGGATCTGCTCGAAAAAGATTTCCTCACTGCCCATCGAGGCGTAGTCCTAGAATTTCTCGCGCCCTAAACTTTTGCCACGGTGCTTTTTTCCGGGTTGTAACGATACCGATCGATCTTTTCGAGATCATAACTGAGGAAACGAAAAATTACGCCGGGGCCTTCGATCGCGTTCGTCGAATGGATCTCGCCGGGCAAGTAGGGGACCACGACTCCCGGTGTAAGGCGATCGAGCCGCTCCTTTTCAAGCTGCGCTGTGCCTTCTTGTGAGCCGTCGTCCGTGCGTTTGTACTTCGTTATTTCGGTTACACCTTTGTAGGAACCGTAAACCACCCAGCAGGGCCCATGATCGTGGGGTTTATTGCCATGCCCTTGTTTGTGAATATGGCCCATCTGGATGAACCCCAAGTCAGGATCGCGGTAAAGCTCGCGCGATGGCTTACCTTCGCGAATCAGCTCGGCCATCCAGGGATCATCGGGGGTTGTCGAGGCGAATAGCTTCTCCATTAAAGCGGCGACTTTGAATGGCAGCTGTGGATCTTTGCCATCGCCCCATGCGGCGCGAACCTCTGCGATATAGCGATCCAACGAGCTTTCCGCGTGGTGTTCTTGTACGGCCATAAGCAGTCCTCCCTCTGACGCTTCAATCTTTTAACATTTTCCGCGCGCAGCCGTCCAGGCCGATGAAGAAGATACGCGGCGCATTGACACGGCGAGGCGCGCTCTGCTACCTCTTTGAATTGTTTCAAAACGATCGAGAGAAAAATGACCATCGATTCGCAAGAGCTGCGCCGAGTGATGGGACACTTCGTCACCGGAGTGACCGTAATCACCACCAAGGATTCTGACGGCAACCCCAACGGTCTGACCGCAAACGCCTTTATGTCGCTTTCATTGAATCCGCCGCTGGTGCTCATCAGCGTCGACAAAGGAGCGACTTGTTACGCCTGCTTTGAATTGCAAAACGGCTTTACGGTCAATTTTCTTAGTGAAGGTCAAGAAGAAATCTCGCGCCGTTTCGCTACTAAAGGCATCGACAAGTTCGCCGGCCTGAAGTGGCATCCTGGCAGAAACGGCGCGGCAATCATCGCCGGCGCCATCGGCTACGTCGAGTGCAAGATTGCCCAATGCCACGACGGCGGCGATCATACGATAGTCGTCGGCGAGATCGTAAATGTCAGCGCGAGCGGCGACCGGCCGCTGCTATTTTTCAAAGGAAAGTATCAGCGATTACCTGATTAGGATAAGACAGTTCTAGCCGTTCCAGTAGTTCAAGACGTTCCAAATCGTGCAAGAGAATGACTTCCAAAACGGTGGCACAAATGGAACTCCTGGAACGATTGAAACCCGAAACTATTCTTATTCTCCCAGCGCCATAGCCGTAATGCACGGCAAGCCGGTGACAATCGTACGCGTGTCGCCCGACGAAGTTAACGCAACGACTTCGCCATCAGCGGTTGCGACTAGTACACCGTCACCATTCGCGGCAGGACAGATGTCCATAACGCCGCCTGTCATCTTTTCGGTCAGGAGTTCCCAATTCGCGCCGTCATTGGACTTGAAGGTGGCGGAATTTGCCCGTCCGGCGCGGGTCCAGGTGCGAGGACGGTCTCGCGTGATGCCCATGTAAATGTTGCCCTTGTCGTCTTCGGCGAGCGCGTTACCGTAAGTGCGTCCGCCCGGAGGTGTGACTTTCTCCCAGTGGCTGCCACGATCCGTACTGCGGGACACGCCTTCGCCGCACGCGGCGACGACAAGGCCTTCTTGCGCTTGGCAAGGCAGAATTTGATGGATGTCGGGATCGGTTAAGCCCTCGTTAACGGATGTCCAACTTCGCCCGTCGTCGTCGCTGACGAGAATACCGCCGACTTCAATTCCGGCGTAGAGTCGACCGACTGGTTTTTTCTCGGCCGTGAGCACGCGAGTGCGTGGGGCGAAGTCTGGGTTCGGCGGAAAAGTTCCACCGCTTGCTCCCTCGCGAACGCCTTTTAGTTCCTGCCATCCGCCACCTTCAGAGGTCGAGTAGAGAGCCGCTGGCATCGTGCCGACCAAAAGCTTGCCCGACAAAGCGAGCATAGAAGACATGGTCAGGCATGGAACATTCGGATTGGCGCGTGTCCACTCCTTGCCGCCGTCGCGGGTTACGAACATGCCCGAATGTTCGGTGCCGATATAAACTTTCTTTGGATCGTCTGGATCGACTTGGATACAGGACATCTGCCAGAAAGTGAGAGCGCGATCGGCTTGCACCCAGTCTTCACCCCTGCGTTCAAATCGATACCATCCGGAATGGGTTGCTAGGTGAAGAGTGTCATTTGCCTTTTCGTCCTTTGCCATGAAGCACCTCCAGGGTTAAACACTGAGACGAATGGAGATCGATGTATTCATCTGAACATATGCCGGGCAAGAATCTCAGGTCAAGGTAATGTTCAAGTCAAGCGATGGCAGTCATATCTTGTCCTACAAATCCTCAAACAACTCGACTGATCTGGGAGCAAAACCGGGGTGATGATTGTTAAAAAACGCATAACTCTTAACGCGACTAAAAGATTTTCCGGAAAACTGATAGCCACTCTTCACATAAGAGCCGCGTGCAGGTCAACAGCTGTTTCATTGACAATCGCTGGCCATCAGTCTAATTTCATGAAAACAAACTTGTTTTCATTTCCAATCAGCCATGGACACTTACGATAGCAAGACCGCCAGCCGCATCGTCGGAGTGAGCTTGCGCCAGTTGCAGTATTGGGACGAACAGGATTTCATCCGGCCGTCCATCAAACTGGCCGAGGGGCGTGGCACCAAGCGGCTCTATTCTTTTCACGACCTCATCTGCCTCAGAGTGATGAAAGATCTGGCGCATCACGGCCTCAGTTTACAAAAAATTCGCCGTTGCTTGCGGCCTCTGAAAGAACATTCATCCCAGACGGAACATCCGGCCGAGTCGTTAAAATACTTAACTGACGGCGAAGAGCTGTTTATTATTACCGATGATCGGCAAAAAATTCTTGCCGCGATGGAGCGACGGTTCGTTGTGTCACTGGGGATCGGCAATCTGGTTCGTGAGTTGGACTCGCAGGCAAAGGGCGCCGTGCTCGGCGCCCGGGGCAAGCGTCCTAAACCCCAGCGGGTCGAAGAGAAACGTAACGGGTCGGCATAGGTTTTGATGGAATCGACGAAGGTCACGCCGATGATGCAGCAGTATCTCCAGATCAAGGAGAGATACCGTGATGCCATCTTGTTTTTTCGGCTCGGCGATTTCTACGAAATGTTCTTCGAGGACGCGCACACCGCCTCGAAGATACTCGACATCGCGCTCACCTCGCGTAACAAGAGCGACGAGAGTTCGGTCCCCTTGTGCGGCGTGCCGTATCATTCCGCCGAGCCCTACATACAAAAATTGCTCGACGCAGGACATAAAGTCGCGGTTTGCGAGCAGGTAGAAGATCCGGCTACCGCGAAGGGCGTCGTCAAGCGCGAAGTGGTCCGCGTCATTACGCCGGGAACGGTGACGGCGGCGGAAGCGCTCGATGCCCATGTTAACAATTTCCTGGCCGCGGTGTCTAAAGGGGAGGGTGGTTTCGGCCTAGCTGTGACCGATATTACCACCGGCGAATTCCGTTTTACCGAGGTCGCCGGGGAGCTCGCGCTCTTCGACGAACTAAGCCGTATTCAGCCGAGCGAGTTGTTGCTGGGAAGCCGCGAGACCCGGTTGCGTGAGCGTCTCTACAGAGAATTTCCCTTGATTCATTTCACGGCGGTTTCGGACGAGGCATTCAGCGATGCCGCGAATAGCCGAGTTACTCCGAACGCCGCGGCGGCATCGGGAGAATTCACCAATGGCTTGCGCGCCGCGGCGGCGATCATGAGCTATCTCGAAGCCAATGCGGCGGAGTCATTGAAGCTGCTTCGCGATCTTGAATCCTACGCGGTCTCTCATCATCTTGTTTTGGATGAAGCGACCCGTGCCAACCTCGAGCTTGTCTCTAATGCTCAGGGAGATCGCAAGGGATCATTGTTGGCAATTCTCGACCGCACGCTCACGTCGATGGGTGCGCGGCGCCTGCGTCAGTGGCTTTTGTACCCTCTGCTCGATGAGCAGGTGATCCGCGAGCGTCATGACGGAGTGCAAGAATTGGTCGAGCACATCGCGCTGCGCCAGGAACTTAAAGCCGGTTTGGCGAAGATCCAAGATCTAGAAAGATTGGCCGGCCGAGTCGTGTCGGGAAGCGCAGTGCCCAAGGATCTCGTCGCCATCAGGGATACTTTGCGTGGCGTGAGCCAACTCCGGCAGCAGCTCAACGCCATCGAATCGAATCTGCTCTTGCGCGTGCGCGACGGCTTGGCCGATCTACCCGAGGTTGTCGGTCTGGTCGAGCGGGCGATCGTCGACGACCCGCCGTTCGCCCTCAAAGAGGGCGGTTTCATCCGCGCCGGATTTGATGCCGAGTTGGACGAGATCCGCGGCATGCGCGCGCACGCTAGGGACTGGATCGCGCGGTTTGAAGCGAGCGAACGGCGGCGCACCGGCATTCAATCTTTGAAGGTGCGTTACAACCGCGTGTTTGGCTATTACATCGAAGTCACCAATTCGAATCTCAAGTCCGTGCCGGCGGATTACCTAAGAAAACAAACCTTGACCAATGGGGAGCGCTATATCACTCCCGAGCTCAAGGAATACGAAGCCAAAGTGCTTAACGCCGAAAGTCTGATCGAGAAATTGGAGGCGACGCTACTCGCTCGAGTGCGGGAGCAAGTCGCCGGCTATTATCCCGCTCTGAAAGCGATGAGCAACGCATTGGCGATTTTAGATGTCTTGATTTCGCTGGCCGAGGTCGCTGAAGGGCAACATTTTGTTCGGCCGCAGATTGACAACGGGGTTTGCTTGTCGATCCGCGAAGGGCGCCATCCGGTCGTGGAAGCCGCAGTTGGCCGCGGCAAGTTTGTGCCTAATGACTGCTCGATCGATCCTGAGTTTCAGCAAATCATTTTGCTCACCGGACCGAACATGGCCGGCAAATCGACCTATATGCGCCAAGTGGCGTTGATCGTGATTCTGGCACAAATGGGCAGCTTCGTTCCCTGCGCTGAAGCGCGCATTGGTGTCGTCGATCGGATTTTTACTCGTATTGGGGCCGCCGATTCGCTGGCGCGCGGCGAATCGACCTTCATGGTGGAAATGAAGGAGACCGCCAATATTCTACACCACGCGGCACGGCGAAGCTTGATCCTGCTCGACGAAGTGGGGCGGGGCACCAGCACCTTCGACGGCATATCGATCGCTTGGGCTGTTGCCGAATCGCTGCACGACGCTCCGGCCAGGGCGCGCACGCTCTTTGCCACTCACTATCATGAGCTCACCGACCTAACCGAGACCAAGGAGCGGATCAAAAACTACAACTTCGCAGTCAAGGAATGGCGCGGCGAGATTATTTTTTTGCGCAATTTAATCGAAGGGGCGACCAGTCACAGTTACGGCATTCATGTCGCCCGTCTCGCCGGTATGCCGGCTAACGTCATCGCTCGCGCCAAAGAGATCTTGGCCCGATTGGACGGCAGTCAGGATGGTCGCGGCGAGAGTTTCAAAGCACGCGGCCGCGCGGCGGGAGACTTGCCGGCACAGATGGGCCTTTTTAACGCTGAGCCGGATCCCATTCGCGAACAATTACTAAACCTCGATGTTACCCAGATGACCCCGGTGGAAGCGATGAATGTTCTGCATAAATTGACGGAACAAGCGAAGAAATAAAGATCAGAAGGCGAGACCTATATGACGTGGAAAAAGGCACCATATCTATATTTTGCCGGCGTTATTTTGTTTCTGCTACCGTTTGAAGTGTCTTTGTTTCGGGCGCGACCGGCTCTGGCCCAGAAACAGAAAGCCGAGGTGCCAAGAAAGGAGAGCCGGCCTGCCAACCCGGCCCAAACAAGATCGAACGAGAGCGATATCGCTCCACGCAACGACGCGCTGCGCAGCGTTGATGAAGAAAGGAAGAATCCACCTGGAGCTGCGACGCCATCCGACAAAGCCCAAGTGACCGGCTTGCGTTTTTTATCATGGAACGGTTACACCCGCATCATGCTGGATCTGTCTCAGGAAACAAAATATGAAGTGCGCCGTTTGAAAGAAGATCCGGCGAAAGGAATGCCGCCGCGAATTTATATCGATGTCATGGGCGCGCGACTGGCGCTCGTTTCCAAGGAACCGGTGCCGGTTGAGGACGGACTTCTGCGCCAAGTCCGTCTCGGCCAGTACAGCCCCGACGTCGTGCGGGTGGTTCTGGATATGAACAGCCTTCGCGATCATAAGACTTCTCTTCTTACCGACCCTTATCGCCTGGTGATCGATGTCTACGGACAAAAGACTCAAGAGAGCGCCGCGGTGAAAGAAGTGGTAAGAACACCGACAACGGATGGACGCGGAGTTGTGGCGAAAGTAAACAATCCAAGCACTGCCGCGCCGGCCACTTCCGGCCTGCGCAAAATTGTTTTGGATCCCGGTCACGGCGGCAAAGATCCGGGCGCCCTCGGCGCCGGCGGTATCGCCGAGAAGGACATCGTATTGAGCATCGCAAAGAAGTTGGCGGCCAAACTCAGAAACGAAATGCGCGTCGAAGTCGTCTTGACACGCAAGGATGATCGCTTCGTGGAGCTGGAAGATCGAACGAAGCTGGCGAATAAAGAAAACGCCGATCTGTTCATCTCGCTGCACGTGAACGCGAGCGAAAATGCCGAGGCCAAAGGCATCGAGACTTATTACCTCGATAACACCACCGACGAGGCGGCGATCCGGCTCGCCGCCCGTGAAAATAGCACGTCGCGAAAAAATATCTCCGATTTACAGTTCATCCTGAGCGACATGACGCAGAATATGAAACTGGAAGATTCGATCACTTTGGCGCATCGCCTGCAGAGTTCTATGGTCTCCGGTATGGGCCAAGCGATGGGCGATGTCAGAGATCTAGGTGTGAAGAAAGCGCTCTTCCACGTTCTCGTCGGCGCGCGCATGCCGAGCGTCCTGGTGGAAATGTTTTTCATCAGCAACCGGAGCGAAGGTCGCGCCATGAATCAAGCCACTTACCAAGACGCCATGGTCGACGCGCTTTTTGAAGGCATTCAAAAATACGGCCAGTCGAATCTCATCGCCCGGACACTTTAAACCTCCATGGATGCGGTAGCCATTTCGCTTGCGCTGCTCGAAGACGCCCAGGCCGATCACGACCTCAAGCGTATGGCGCGTACTTACATCGACAAAGGGCGCGGCCTGCTCTTTGAAAGGCACCGCTCGGGCGCGGGCGGATTGGAAGTCGCGGCGGCCTGGTCGACGGTCATGGATCACCTCATCCGCCATTTGTTCGCGGCCATCAGCGCGGAATGGAGCAACCGAGTTCCGAAAGCGAACTCGCAGTTTGCTCTCGTTGCCCAGGGCGGATACGGACGCGGCGAGCTCAATCCGCAATCGGATATCGATTTACTGTTTCTTTATTCATGGAAGGTTTCTCCGTTTGCCGAGGCGGTGACGGAAAAGCTCCTCTACACCTTGTGGGATGCCGGGCTACAGGTCGGCCATGCCACCCGAAGCATTGCCGATTGTCTCCGACTGGCGCACAGCGACATGAGAGTGCGCACCTCGCTGCTCGATGCTCGCTTCCTGTGCGGCGACTATGGACTTTATGGAATGTTCGACAAGAGCGTGGAGTCACGCCTTATCAAAAAGGGCGTCAGCCGGTTCATTCGTGAGAAGCTGAGCGAAACTCACTTCCGCCACCAAGAATTTGGCGGTTCGGTCTATATGCTCGAACCTGAAGTGAAGGAAGGAGAGGGCGGGCTCAGAGACGTTCAAACCGCGCGCTGGATCGCTCGTGCCAAACTGAATGTCAAAGATCTAGACACTCTCGCTCTCAATGGCATCGTCAATCCGGCGGACATCGCCAATTTAAAGGAGTCGCAGGATTTTTTGTTGCGGGTCCGTAACGAATTGCATTTTTCCACCGGCAAGCATCAAGACCAATTGACTTTTGACCAACAGGAACACGTCAGTGCCGCGCTCGGTTTCGAAGGGGAGGGAACATTACGCGGCGTCGAAGTGTTTATGCGAGCGTATTATCTGCATGCCGCGCAGACCAACCGCCTGTCCGAACTGATCATTCATCGCGTCACCGACTGTGATAAGCCACGTTTCGGCGCAAAGTATGTTTTCGGCCGGGTGCTGCGGGAAGGCATTCGCCTTTCGAAGGGCCATCTCACGGTCACTAAGCCGGAGGTTCTGCGATCCAGCCCTGAAAATCTCATCCGCATCTTCGACGACGCCCAGAAATACCACTGCCAGTTGACTCATGAAACCCGCGAGCTTTTACGCCAGCACCTGGACGTGATCGACGACGAGTTTCGCCGCTCAGCGGTGACCAACGAGGCGTTTTTTAATATCCTCAAATGGAAGGAATCGGTTTACGAAACTCTATTGGAGATGCATCGTTCGGGAGTGTTGGGCGCGCTGATCCCCGAGTTCGGCAGGCTCCTCTGCATGGTGCTGCACGACGCCTATCACGTTTACACAGTGGATCAGCATTCGTTGCTATTGATCAAGGAGATCGAACGACTCAAGGCCGGCGACTACAAGGAGAGTTTGCCGCTGCTCACACAGCTGGCGCGCGAAGCCGAACAGATGGAGCTACTTTATCTTGGGCTGATGTTCCACGACATCGGCAAGGGATTCGGCGGCGGCCATTCGGAAATCGGCGCGCGCATGGTGCGATCGATTGCGCGCCGCATGCGTCTTAACGCCGACGACGGTGCTCTGGTCGAGTTTCTCGTGCAGCACCATCTGCTGATGACGCACACCGCCTTTCGCCG
>DASXSW010000133.1:0-9360 GCA_036505755.1 Binatia bacterium
TTGAGTTCCATCGCCTCGAGGGACTGTCCGATGCAACGGAGAATTACGGCATAACGCATCTTCACGGGCGCAGCTTCGTTTACGGTACCGTCATTCGTTTCCATACGACTTTCTGGCAGCAACCAGTATGCCAAGAAAACCAGCAACAGACTCTACAATTTTCCAGTAAAGCTTGTCGCGGCTGTGCAAATTTGTCCGAGGCCACTCAATCTCGTCGCCAAATGACCGTAAAACTTTTTTGCGCAGAGGACATGGCCGATCGAGCTGGCCTAATGAAACCGGCGGCGGTTAAGAAACGATCAGAAGGATATACGCGCGTTGGACGTCATCGAATCTTCATTTCGGCGGCAATGATCTTTTCGTCGGGGCGAGCCTTCCAAACTACATTGCGCGCCGCACCGTAAATTTCTGCTAACGTGTAGAGCGGCACGAACGGCACATCTTCCATTAAGATCCGGCCGGCCTGTTGCAAGATTGCGACCCGTTTCTTTGGGTCGCCGGTTCTCTGTTCCTCATCAATGAGTTTGTCGAATTCCGGATTCCTGTACTGAATGCGCGGAGTCACACCCGAACGATAATATTGATCGTAAACCGTATCTGCATCTGCGGCTGGCCGGCCGACGTAATAAAACGGCAGCTTTCCGCCGTTGACTCCTTCTTTGCCCCAGAAAATGACGAACTCTTGGGACACCAGTTCGGTCTTGATTCCGACCTTTGCCAACTGATCCGCGATGACCTGGCAAACTTCTTTCGCCTTGGGATACCGGTCCGGTGAAAAATAGAGTTTAACGTCGGCTCCCTGTGAGTAGGCAGCTTTCTCGAGCAGCTCTTTGGCTTTTTTTGGGTCGTAAGGATAGCGTCTGATCTTGGCATCGTAACCGATCACGTTCGATCCCAGAGGTCCGTTCATGAGATAGCCGTTGCCCTCGTAAATATGCTTGATGATCACCGATGGATCGACGGCGTAATTGATCGCCTGGCGGAACAATTTATTGTGAAAGGGCTTATGGGTTACGTTCATAGCGAGAAAATACATGCGCACGCCTTCGACCTTTTCCGCGCGCACCCGCGGATGGTTTTCGAATCGGGACAGCTCTTCGACGGGAACGTTATTGATGACATCGCCTTGGCCGGCGAGAAGCCCCGCCACCCGGCCGGCATCCTCTTTGACTCTTTTGAAAACGATCTCCTTGACCGCCGCTTTGTTGCCCCAGTAATTGTCGTGCCTGGTCAGCACCAGATTGCCGTCGCGCTGCCAGCTGACGAATCTATACGGCCCGGTCCCAACCGGTTTTTGCTCGGCTGACTCGCTACCCTGCGCTTCCATCCCCGGTTTGCTGAGAATGTAACGGTTCTGCAATCGATCGAGAAAGACCGCGTTGGGAACCTCGGTGGTGAATACGATTGTGTTATCGTCCAGCGCTTGCATTTCGGTCAAGTCGCGAAAATTGTCTTTTTGAAGACTCTGCTTATCGTTTTTGATCCGACTGATGGAATAAATCACGTCCTTTGCTGCCAACGGACTGCCGTCGTGAAAACGAACGTTCTTGCGCAGTTTGAATATCCATTTTTTGCCCTGGAACTCCCATGACTCGGCGAGCACGCCGTAATAAACTTTCTTTGCGTAGTCCACTTCGACCAGTGGCTCGATCATATGGTTCCAGATGCCATATTGAGGGCTCGAACTATAAGCATAGGGATGAAGCGTGTCGAGACTGATGCTGCTGAGAATCGTCAGCCGTTCTTTCGACGCCGCCCAACTTGTGCGTATGATGGAATTACCGAGCAAAGCGCCCAGACCGGCGAGTGCTCCTCCTTTGAGAAAATCCCTACGCTTAATTCCCTGGTTTTTTAGACTCATTCGATCCTCCAATTTGACCGTAATGAACTCTACCTACCTCACGGAGATATCAAGTCCAACTTGCAGCTCACTGACACTTTTTTAGACTCGCCAAAAGCGCAAAGGCGCGCGGCGTCGTGATCGTGTCGGGAACTGTGAATCAATGCGAGCACGATCACGCCCCACTAACACGGCGAGAGTGGGGCGATTGAACGCACCCTTCGACAATGCTCAGGGTAATCGGCATACGAGGGTTTCACGAGGCTGTTAGCGAATCTTCATATCAAAGGCCAGAACCTTTTCCTCCGGGTGCGCCTTCCAAATCACATTGCGAGCCACACCGTAGATTTCGGCCAAGGTGTACAATGGCACCAATGCCGCCTCCTCCATGAGAATGCGCCCTATTTGTTGCAGTAGCGCAACGCGCTTTTTTTGATCGCCCGTCTTATGCTGCTCGTCGATCATCCGGTCGACCTCGGCGTGTTGAAAACTGACCCGCTTGGTTCTCCCCGAACGATAATATTGGTCGTAAACCGTGTCTGCATCGATGGCTGGCCGACCAACGTAGTAGAACGGAATTTTGCCGCCATTAACACCATCCGATCCCCAGAAGATGGCGAATTCTTGAGAGACGAGCTCGGTCCTTACGCCGGCCTTGGCGAGTTGATCCGCGATGACCTGGCAGACTTCTTTTGCCTTGGGATAACGATCCGGCGAAAAATAAAGTTTCACTTCCAAGCCATTGGCGAAGCCTGCTTTTGCAAGTAGCTCCTTGGCTTTCTTCGGGTCGTAGGGATAGCGCTTGATCTTGGGATCGTAGCCGATCACGTTGGCGCCGAGCGGCCCGCTCATCACATACCCATTGCCTTCGTAGATATGCTTAATCACGACGGTGGGATCAACGGCATAGTTGAAGGCCTGGCGCACGAGCTTGTTGTCAAACGGCTTGTGGGTGACGTTCATCGCCAAGAAATACATTCGCAGCCCTTCGACTTTTTCGGCACGCAGCCGCGGGTGTTTGTCCAAGCGAGCAATCTCTTCCACCGGAACGTTGTTGATCACGTCGCCCTGTCCGGCGAGCAGGCCGGACATCCTCGTCGCATCCTCGCCGACTTTTTTTAGGACGACTTCTTTGATATCAACTTTCGGCCCCCAATAATTGTCGTTGCGCGTCATGACGAGATTGCCGTCGCGTTGCCAGCTCACAAACTTATATGGCCCGGTGCCGATCGCGTGTTGATCGACGTCATCGCCGTATTTCTCCGCTGCGCTCTTGCTGACGATAAAACGATTTTGCAACCGGTCGAGCATAACGGCGTTCGGCACCGCGGTCGTGAAGACCACGGTATTATCATCAGGAGCTTGAATTTCCGTTAGATCGTCGAAATTGGACTTCTGCAGGCTCCTCTTGTCGTTTCTTATGCGGTTGACCGAATGGACCACGTCCTGCGCGGTAAACGGCGAGCCATCGTGGAAATGAATCCCTTTTCTCAGGCGAAACACCCACGTGTTCCCCTGAAATTTCCACGACTCGGCGAGCACGCCGTAATAATCCTTGCGCGCATAGTTGATCTCGACCAGAGGCTCGATCATGTGTTGCCAGATGCCGTACTGCGGGCCGGAGCTGTGGGCGTAGGGATGAAGCGTGTCCAAGCCGATGCTGCTGAGAATCATCAGCCGTTCTTTGGACGCCGACCAACCGAGGCGCGGCAAGGCCGCGCCCGTAAACGCACTCAGACCCGCAAGGACACTTTGTTTGAGAAAAGTTCTTCGTTTGATTCCAGCCTTGTCCAAACCCATCGTGCCTCCAGGTTCAGAGTTTGCAAATCGCGCAATAGCGAAAAAAAATTCAGCGCAGCCGCCGCAAGGGATTGCTTACTTTATTTTCATATCCCAGCCGAGAACTTTTTCGTCGGGGCGCTTTTTCCACACGACATTTCTGGCTACGCCGTAAATATCAGCAAGATTGTAAAGCGGTATGAAGAGCGCTTCATCCATAATGAATTTGCCCGCCTGCTGTAGAATCGCGACGCGTTTCTTCTGGACGTCGGTCTTTTGCTGTTCTTCGACCAGCTTGTCGAGATCCGGATTGCTGTAATTCGTCCGTTTCGTCGTTCCGGTGCGAAAATACTGATCATAGAGCGTGTCGGCATCTGTCAGCGAACCTCGGCCGATATAATAGAAAGGCAATCTGCCGCCATTGACGCCTTGCTTGTCCCAGAAAAGCGCCCATTCTTGCGAGATGAGCTCGACGCGAAAACCGCCCTTAACCATCTGCGCGGCCACTACTTGACAAACCTCCCTGTCCTTCGGATAACGGCCGGCGGAATAATACAACTGGATGTCGCAACCGTTGGGAAAGCCCGCTTGCGCCAACAACTGCTTGGCCTTCTGCGGATCGTACGGATAGCGCTTCAGTTTTGAATCCGCGCCGATCACATTGGCGCCGACCGGCCCATTGCACGGGTAACCGATGCCGTCGAAAATATTCTTTACGATGGCCGGAGCGTCAACAGAATAATTAGCCGCTTGGCGCACGAGTCTATTGTCCCAGGGTTTATGCGTCATGTTGAAGGCGAGAAAGAACATGCGCAGACCCTCGACCTGGTCGACGCGCACGCGCGGATGTTTTTGCAGGCGCGCCACTTCATGCACCGGAATGTTGTTGACGAAATCGGCTTGACCCGACTCCAAAGCCGCCAAACGCGCCGCTTCTTCCGTGACTTTCTTAAAGATGACTTCTTTGATCGCTGCCTTGCCGCCCCAATAGTCGTCGTTGCGGGTAAAAACCATATTGCCGCCGCGCTGGTAGCTGACGAATTTGTAGGGGCCGGTACCGATCGGGTTTTCGTAGAGCTTGTCACCGAATTTATCGCCGGCCACTTTGCTCAAAATAAATCGGTTCTCTAAACGATCGAGAAAAATTGCCAGCGGCTGCTTAGTAACGAAGATCACGGTTTGATCATCCGGCGTCTGGATTTCCGTTACGTCTTTGAAATTCGGCGCCTGCAGGCTGCCGCCCTTTTCGTCGCGCATTTTTTCAATCGAGAACGTGACGTCTTTGGACGTGAGCGGCGCGCCGTTGTGGAATTTGATGCCTTTTCTGAGTTTGAAGGTCCATTTGTTGCCTTGAAATTGCCACGACTCGGCGAGCACACCGACATAATCCTTCTTATCGTAGTCGAGCTCGATGAGCGGCTCCATGACATGCTGCCAATTGCCGTAAATCGGACTGGAGCTGTGGTTGTAAGGATTAATCGAGTCCGCGACACTCGAGTGAAAAATCGTCACGCGGTCGCGGGTCGCCGCGAAACTCTGGCGCGAAAGATAAGGCGCGGCCAAACCGCCTGCGCTGAGAAGCGCGCTCCGTTTTAAAAAATTCCGCCGGCTTATGTCGATTTTGCCTTTTCCCATTATCTCCTCCTGAGTTCTTTGAAACTATCGTTGACGCCTTAATTTTGGATCGAAAATGTCGCGCAGCCCATCTCCGAGCAAATTGATGCCAAACACAGTAATAAAAATCGCCAATCCGGGAAAGATCGTAAGCCACGGCGCGCGATTAATATAGCTCCGTCCTTCGCTCAACATCGAGCCCCATGTCGGGATGTGCACCGGTACACCCAAACCGAGAAAGCTCAAGCTCGCTTCCGTGATGATGACGATCGCCATACCGAACGTCGCAATCACCGTGACACTGGCAAACGTATTGGGCATTACGTGACGGAAGAGCACGTAAAAATCCCTACCCCCTAACGCCTTTGCAGCCGTTACGAAATCGCGTTCTTTGAGAGAGAGCACCTCGCCGCGGACGACGCGACAATACTGCACCCACCGACTTAGCATTAACGCCATGATGAGATTGCCGACACCTTGACCAAGAAACGCCATGATTGCGATGGCAATCAACAAGAACGGAAACGCCAGAAAAATTTCCGAGATTTTGCTGACCACGTCATCCGCCGCGCGTCCGAAATAGCCGGCAATAGCCCCAAGCGAGCAACCCACGAATCCGGCAAAGATGACTGTGGCGGCGCCGACCATCAATGAAATCCGCGAACCGTAGATGATTCGACTCAGCATGTCCCTGCCGAGATTGTCGGTGCCGAGAAAATAGGCCGCCGAGCCGTTTTCAGTCCAACGCGGCGGACGCAGTCGATCCTCCAATGTCTGCGCCTGGGGATCGCGCGGCGCCAACAGCGGCGCGGCCACGCCGCAAACGCAAAGCAGAAGCAAGATCGCGCCGCCGACCAAGACTTTGAAGTAACGCAACCAGGACATCAAAACCTGATCCTTGGATCGATCCAGCTGTAAAGCAAATCGACCAACAAATTCACGACGAAATAAGTGACGGCGAACATCAGAATCAACACTTGAGTGAGCTTGTAGTCACGCGCCGAAATGGATTGGATTAACAGATCGCCGATTCCGGGATAAGAAAATACGGTCTCGGTGATGACCGAACCGCTCAGCAACGCGCCCAACTGAAGCCCCAGTATGGTCACGATCGTAATCAGGGCATTTCGCAATATATGTCGCCAGATCACGGTTCTTTCGCTCAAGCCTTTCGCCCGCGCTGTTGTGACGTAATCCTGGCGCATGACTTCGAGCACGCTCGACCGCGAGATGCGTGTAACGATGGCCGCGAGCGCCGATCCCAAGGTGAACGCCGGCATCAATAGATGCTGCAACGCGCTCCAGAAAGCGGGGAAATTTCCGGTAATCAAACTGTCGAGTAAATAAAGTCGCGTAATTGTTTTGACTTCGATGCCGTACTCGATGCGCCCGGCGACCGGCAATAGATTGAGCTGCCCGCCGAGAAAATAGATCAGCATGATGCCGAGCCAAAAGTTTGGCAACGAGACGCCGATGAGAGCGACGCTCATGCCCGCGTGGTCGAGAAAAGAGTTATGTTTAATCGCCGAGTAGACGCCGAGGGGCACCGCGATCGTGATCGCGACGCACAAACTGGCGAAAGCCAATTCAAGAGTGGCGGGCAGCCGCTCTCCGATCAATTTCATGACGGACTCATTGAACTTAAGTGATCGACCGAAGTCGCCGGTGACCGCACGGGATAAGAAATCCCAATATTGCACCAGCAGCGGTTTATCCAAACCCCACTCGTGCCGCGTCCGTTCCACGTCGGCCGGAGTGGCGTCGTCACCCAATAGTAAGGTCACCGGATCTCCCGGCGCGATATGCATGAGGAGAAATATCAGGAAAGAGATTCCCACGATCACGGGGATCGATCCAACGATCCTGCGAGCGAGCGTGTTCATACGGATTGGAATCTAAAAAATGGAAAGGACGCAATCATCTCGCGCCAAAGCTGCCGATCTGCAATTGCAGAGTCTACTGCCCTAATTGACCGAAGGACTGATCCAAAACTTTTAACGCGTAATCGATTTGATCTTTATCAATGTTGAGCGGCGGCGCCACGCGCAGTACGTTACCGTAAGTGCCGCCCTTGCCGACCAATAAGCCATTTTGCCGGGTCAGTTCCATGACCCGCTTGGCGCTTTCCACGTCGGGCTGTTTTTTCTCGCCGACGAGTTCCATGCCCTGCATCAGACCCATGCCGCGGACATCGCCGATCACCGGAAATTTGGCTTGCAGCGCATTCAAGCCGTCGCGCAGCCGATTGCCCATAACGCGGGCGTTCTCAACCAGATTTTCCTCTTCAATGACGTCGATCGTCGCGCGCGCCGCGGTGCAAGTCACCGGGTTACCGCCGAAAGTCGAGATGGTGTTGCCGCGCATGCTATCGGCGACTTCGGGCGTTGTAATGGTCGCGCCGATGGGCACGCCGTTGGCCATGCCTTTCGCGAAGGTCATGATGTCGGGATCGACGCCCCAATGTTCGATGCCGAACATCTTACCGCCGGTGCGACCCCAGCCGGTCTGCACCTCGTCCGCAATGAACAAACCGCCGTATTTGCGGATGATGCCGACGATCTCTTGAAAATATTCTTTCGGCGGCACGATGAATCCGCCCACGCCCTGAATCGGTTCGGCGAGAAACGCGGCGACGCGTCCCTGCGAGGTCATGGTTTGAATCGCCTCTTCGGCGTCTTTGGCGCATTTCAAGTCGCAACTTGGATACGTCAGTCCGAAGGGGCAGCGATAACAGTAAGCATTGGCGATGTGATGCACTCCGGGAACGACGTTCGGCATCAACCGCCAGCTCGATTGCGCGGACAAGCTTAAAGCGAGATAGGAGCGGCCGCTATACGCGTGGCGCAGCGTGATCACGTCTTGGCACTTCGTGTGGAGTTGCGCCAACAATACAGCGGTTTCGTTAGCCTCCGTGCCGCTATTGGTAAAAAACGATTTCTCCAGCCGCCCGGGAGTAATTTGCGCCAACTTCTCCGCCAAGCGAACCTGCGGCTCGTTGGCGTAAAGCGTCGAGAGATGCTGCACCTTGTGGGTTTGCTCATCGATGGCTTTGGTGACTTTCTCGTTGCAATGTCCGACGCTTACCGTAAGAATGCCGCCGAAAAAATCCAAAAACTCTTTACCTTCTGCATCGTAGACATATTGATCTTTAGCGTGATCGACGACCAGCGGTTCGTCGTAATAGGTCGCGACGCAGGAAAATAGATATTTTTTTTGCTTCTCGAGAATTTCTTTCTTGTCCATACCAAACCTTGGGCTGCGAATTCCGTCTTAATGGCGCCGCAAAAAATCTAGGATTGGCGGATGGCCTTTCTCCGGCATCTCGCGCAGAAAGCCGTGCCTGCCTCCCTCGACGAGAACGAGCTCCGCGTTGGGTATTTTTTCCGCGAGAACCTTGGCGGACTCGACGTGGTTACCTGTGCCTCCCTCGTGAGTGTCCTTGCTGCCAACGATGACCAAAGTCGAAGCTTTGATCTTGTGGATCAAGTGCGTTGTTTCGTGGCATTGCCGCGCCACCACATGGCGTAGATAACATTTGAGCGGCGGCACTTCATCGACGATCAGCTCCTGATACTTTTTCACAGTCTCCGGGTGTTCCTTCATGAAACTCTCACTGAACATAAAACCCGGGCCCCAGTGATCGCTTTGATATTTCTCGTAACCCTTCTCGATCATCTCCAAAGCTGCGTCCATCGGCACACCGCGTGGATAGTCTTCAAGCGCGTCACTATATTTTCCCGACCCCGGCCCCGAGAGCACCAAGCTGCGCACTTTTTCGGAATAATCCAGCGCGATCCACTGGCATACACGCGCTCCCATGGAATGACCCATCATGTGCGCTCTTTTGAGGCCGAGAACGTCCATCAGACCGGCGCAGTCTTTCGCGAACAGCCGCGTTGTGTAGTGCATGTCCGGTTTATCGCTCCGGCCCAGACCGCGATGATCATAAATTACGACTTGATAATGTTTAGCAAATTCCGGCACCTGCGATACGCGCCAAGGCGCCAGACTGATACCCGTTCCGGCGACGAGAACAAGAGGATCGCCTTGGCCGTAAATCTCGTAGTACAGATTGACATCATCGACTCTGACTTTGCCGCTTTTCACCGGCCTTAGCTCTTCCATAA
>DASXSW010000134.1:0-7360 GCA_036505755.1 Binatia bacterium
TGAACGATCTGCGCGGCAAAGCCGTGTTTCTCAATTTCTGGGCGTCTTGGTGTTTGCCTTGTCGCGCCGAAGCCCGCGATCTCGAGGCGGCGTGGCAGAAAGTCAAAAACAAAAACATGGTGTTTCTGGGAGTCGCGCTGCAGGACACTGACAAAAATTCTTTGGAATTTCTGAAAGAATTCAACGTCACGTACCCCAACGGCAAAGACGAGTCCGGCAAGATCGGCGTCGACTACGGAACTTGGGGCATACCGGAAAGCTTTTTCATCGATCCGCAAGGACGGATCACTTACAAACATGTCGGCGGCATCCGCGCGGCCCTGGTCATCGCCAAACTCGAAGAGGCCACCAAAAGCATTGTCAGCGCCCAGGAAGGCCGAGGGGATTATCAGGGAGTCAAGTAACAATGTTCCTGCGCGCGCTATGGGTCCTCTCCGTCGTATCGGCCCTATCGAGTAACATCCAGGCGGCCACCGCCCCTGACCTCGAAGACCGCACGCGAGAAATCGCCACAGAACTTCGCTGCGTCGTCTGTCAAAATCTCTCCGTCGCCGACTCCCCGTCCGAGATGGCGCAGCAGATGCGAGCCATCGTCCGCGAGCAGCTTGAGGCCGGTAAATCGCCCGACCAAATCAAAGATTTTTTCGTTTCAAAGTACGGCGACTGGGTTCTTCTCAAGCCGAAGACCACGGGATTCAGTGCGATTCTCTGGATCTTGCCGTACGTCGTGCTCGTCGCCGGCGTCATCACTGCTCTTTGGTTCGTGCACCGCTGGGTGGGAAAGAAAAAAACATTGGGGGACACACCGATCCAACCCGATGCTCCCGAGCGGGTCCACAGTGAATTGCTGAACCAAGACTTCCAACCTCCCGATCTCGAAGACAGCAGTTCCAGAGCGCAGCTCCTGCGCGAACGCGCGAGACTAAAAACCGAATTGGCCGAACTCGATTCCGACTTTCAGTCCGGAAAGCTCTCCGAGTCCGACTACTCTCAACTCAAACAAGAAATCGAAACCAAAGGCGCCGCCGTCATTAAGCAGCTTAGCGCGCTGCCTCAGGAGCCAATCGTCAAGAAACCCAAAGAAAAACCCGGTCGCGATCAAAGAAGCGCGCAAGCCGCAACGCGTTTTCGTCGCTGGCAGCTCGTCGGCGGCGGTATCTTCTTAATGCTCTTCGGCTTATTACTCGGCGTCATGTTGACGAAATCGGTGCGCACGCGCGGCGGCGAAAACGACACGATGACCGGCGACTTTCTCACCGGCACCACGCCGGCGAATGCCGAGGCGAGAGCAGCGCTGAGCGAAGGTAAAACCGCCTTCGCCCATCAGGAATTTCCCAAGGCCATCGAAGCATTCAAGAAAGTTCTCGCTGCCGATCCAAACAACCCCGAAGCACACAGTTACATGGGATTCATTCTCGTCCAGGCAGGTCACGCCGACGGCGCGTTGCTTGCGTTCGACAAGGCCCTGTCGCAAGCGCCGAATTTCCCTATGGCACTCTGGGGAAAAGGTTTGGTTTTGTATCGCGAGAAAAAAGACTTTGCCGGCGCCCGGGAAGCGTTGGAGAAACTTTTGAATCTCGTTCCGCCCGGCGAAGAAAGAAATGAGATCGGCAAGCTGCTCGCCGAAATTCCGGCAGGCGGCGATCAAAGGAGCCAAGCCGCGTCCTCTGCACCGGCCGCCCCATCATCACCATCCCCTCAAATCACCGGCAAGATCAGCATCGATCCAAAACTCAAAGCCAACCTCGATCCCAACGCGGCATTATTCATTATCGCCCGCCCCGCCGGCGGCGCGGCCGGCCCACCCCTCGCCGTTAAAAAAATCGATCGCCCCACCTTCCCGCTCAATTACACACTGGGTCAAGAGAACGTCATGATGCAAGGCACCCCATTCACCGGCAAGATCAACATCACCGTCCGCGTAGACAAAGACGGCAACCCGTCAACTCGCGGGCCTGGTGACATGACCGGAGAGTACAAGAAGAATCCTGCAGAGGTCGGGTCGAAGAACGTCGATATCTTGATCGATCAGGTGACGTAGCAAGTAAAAACCTTCACCTCTCCTTACGCAAAATCGTCGAACCTAACAGACATTCGGCCCTCTAATGCGTGGTAGGTATATTCGTAATTCACTAACGCTTTCATTGGATATCTTGGATCAGCGGGGTTGTATGCGCCTCGAACCCTTGAGCATCTGGACGTTGACAAGCGAATCGCGCGTTTGTAGAAATCGATATCGTCAGAAACTTCACCTGAAACTTAGGAGCCAACGTCGATGCCGACTTTTTCAATTTTACTTTTGCTCATCTTGCTCGCATCTGCCGCCAACGCCGAGCCCTACCCGTGGGACTTGGTGAAAGACGGCAAGTTCAACAAAGCCTACAAAGCGGCATTGGGACCGAAAGCTAAGGATCCATGGCTAGTAAAGTTAGACGGGCCGAGTGAAGAAGGCAAAAAAGTTAAGGTCGGCGGCAAAGAGTATCTCTTCGTTCACTCCTGTAAGCAGCATGCATGCGACACACACAACTTGGTTCTGTTCTACGCAGCCGAAAGCGCCGAAGTGTTCGGAAAGATCAGCGAGAACAAAAACGCGACCTACATCGGCAAACCTCCGGCGGATGTCCGAGCCGAACTAGATACACTCTACATCAAAGAATTCCACCGCTGACTCGTTCTGCGACGTCTTTAGTGTCGCGCGTTGTTATATCGAGCTGGCTCCTCCAGCGCATCGCCTAGCATCACGCCCGTCATGTACAGCTTGTACTCCGCGCGACCCAAAAGATCATCTACTGGCCGGAGGCGATCGCGCAGATAATTTTTTTCTTCCGCCAGAATTCGCCGAGCATCGCTCAGCTTGGTTCCTGTTATTTTTGTTTCAAGTTCCGTCAACCGTTCGGCTTTTGGCCCCAGGCAACCCACGGCCAATCGAACCTCTTCGAGCGCGCCGTCATTCACGCGCGTGCCAACCGCAACGCCGAGCGTCGGGCGTTGATAGCGATGGAGACGCACATAAGCGCTCTTCATCCCGGGGGGCAGCGCCGGAATATCGACGTACAGCAAAAGTTCACCCGGTTCGAGAGCCGTCGCATACATATCAATGAAAAAGTCATGCAGCGCGATGCGCCGCTCCCGTTTTTCGTTTCCCACGGTCACCGAAGCGTTATGGATGAGAAGTACCGTGCCGGGATCGGAATGGGGATCGTTGAAAGCCAGGTTGCCGCCGAGGGTTCCCTGATTTCTTACACGAACGTTCGCGACTTGCGATTCGGCGTACGCCAATGAAGGGGCGTGGTCGCGCACCAGCCCATTGTTCTCGAGCGCATGATGTGTGACGCAAGCACCGACGCGCAGCATTCCATTCTCCGCGGTGACGCGATGGAGCATTTCGATCTTTTTGACGTCGACCAAGACTTCTGCATCCAATAAGCCGTTACGCAGCAGCAACAACAACTCAGCGCCGCCAGCATAGATTTTGGCCTTGTCCCCGAACTCCGCGAGCGCTTTAGAAGCCTCCTGAACGGTCGTCGGTTGAACAAGCTGAAGTGATCCGATCATTCGTGTCTCGCAATTTAATCTTTTGTGTAGGCGCAACCCCCTGTGGTTGCCCGAGAACGGGCAGGCACGGGGGGCCTGCCCCTGCGGCCATCAGCCGTTTGTCGATTTGATCCTCAAATCTTTCCCAGCGCGCGGAGAATTTTTTCCGGCGTGATCGGCAAAGACCTGACTCGGACGCCGAGCGCATCATAGACCGCGTTACCGATAGCCGGTCCGACAGTCACGATCGAGGTTTGCGCCATGCCTTTCGAACCGAAGGGACCTGGGCCGTCCCCTTTCTCCAGCATCGAGGAGTAAAACTCCGCCGGAATGTCTTTCATCACCGGCAAACGATACTGAAAGGGGTCGCCGTTTTGGAACTGCCCGTCTTGATAGATCGTTTCTTCGAACAGTGCGTGACCAAAACCCATCACCGCGCCACCGTCCACTTGGGACTTCGCGGAAGGATAATGAATCGCTTTGCCGGCATCGGCGATGACCGCGTAGCCGAGTACGCGTAACTCGCCCGTGTCCCGGTTCACTTCCAGATCGACTGCGGCGCCGCTCGGCGCCCAGTGGTCCATACCGGCGAAAGCTGAGTCCTTTACCATTGGCGGCACGCTGTGATAGCCGACGGACTTTAAAACTACGCTGCCGCCGGCGAGCCGGATGATCTCGCTGATGGAAAAACTCGTTTCGCCCCAGCAGAGCCGTCCCTGAATCAATTGCCATTCTTCAGGCTTGCCACCTTTCGCCTGCGCCGCCAGAGAAAAGAGTTCCTGCTTTAGCTTGTTGCAGGCATTATGCACGGCGTTGCCCATCTGCATCGTCGTGCGCTGCGCGCTGACGCCGGCAAACGGCAAACTCACCGCCGTATCGGGCGCGCGCACACGAATTTGATCTTGCGGAATTTCTAGAGTTTGCGCCGCCACGACGCTAAAAAGATTGTGGGTTCCCTGGCCGATCTCCGGCGCATTGTGTTGAATCGTCACGCTTCCCGCCGCATCCATCGTGACCAGAGCATATGCCCGGCCGCCGCCTTGCGAGCCGTGCCGTAGGCTGAGCGCCATGCCGCGTCCGTGCGCCCAGGGCGAGCCGCTGTTTGGATTCGCGGCTGGCGTCAAATTCGATCTGCCATCCCAGCCGATGCCGGCGATCGCCTCGGCCATCAGGTCGAGATAATCGGTATCCATGCGCGGCGTGCCCTTACAGACAAAATCGCCGCGCAAAAGGACATTCTTTTTGCGAAACTCGTACGGATCGATGCCCATTTGACGCGCGACACTGTCCATGGCGCACTCAATGCCCCAAGTCGTTTGTATCTTGCCCGTCGCCCGAGTATGGCCGGCGGGAACTTTGTTGGTGTAAACGCAGCGACCCTTGATGCGCAGGTGCGGAATGCGGTAGCAGCCCCACGCCGAAATCACCGAATTGTGCGCGGCGGTGGCGCCGCCGGTCGTGTAAGCGCCGGTATCGACGATGAGATCTACGTCGAGCGCCGTCAGGGTTCCATCCGCCTTGGCACCGATCTTGGCTTGGAATACTTCGGCGTGGCGCGAGTTCTGCCGAAAGCTGTATTCAGCCGAAGGCACCAACCGCACGGGTCGGCCGGTTCTTCGTGACACTAAGAGCGCTGCGAAGTGCGCCGTCGTTGGTATCTTCGAACCGAAGCCGCCCCCGACGTAAGGCACACGTAGGCGCACTTTCTCCGGTTCGATACCGAGAAAGTACGCGAACTCCGCGGCGTCGCGCATCGGCGAGTTGGTCGGCAGCCAAACATTCACTTCGCCTCCGAGGTAATGTACGAGGCAGCCGCCGATCGGTTCCATCGGATGATGAAACATCGACGGCGATGTGTAGATTTCCTCGAAAATGCGGTCCGCCTGGCGAAAGCCCTCGTCGATATCACCCCACGCCAAGCTGTCTTCCAGCAAAAGATTCGTGCCGCGATCCTCGTGCAAAATCGGCGCGCCTGGCGCCAGCGCTTCGACCGCCTCGAAAACCGCCGGCAGAGGTTCATACTCGACGTGAATTTTTTCGAGCGCGCGCTCAGCCGTGCCCAGATCGTCGGCGACAACCAGCGCAACGAGATCGCCGTCGAAGCGAACCTTGTCAATGGCGACAAAATCCTGGTCGTCGGTGATCTTTAGGTGCTCATGCGGCGCTACCTTTAGCCTGGGATTGACACCATCGAGATGCTCGCGGTCAACGATACCCAAGACTCCCGGCATCTTTAAAGCTTCGGCGGAATCGATGCTGAGAATTCTCGCGTGCGAGTATGGGCTCAGCAACGTTGCGCCATATGCCGTGTTGGGCAAATCCGGCAAGTCTTCGACGTATTGCGCCTGGCCGGTGACTTTGTCTTTCAAGTCAATACGCGGCGCTGCCTGTGAGGAATTTTGGATTTTGGATCCTTCGGCGTTGCTCAGGACAGGTTTTCGATTTTGCATTTTGGATTCCATTGATCACGTCCAAAACGAGCCGAATGTGACATTGACAAGCGTCTTGACGTTCAGCTAAGTGTTTTCGAAAGAGCTAATTTCACAATGAGAAAGGGATCACGCCCGTGACCGAACATAGCAAAATGACAGCACAGGAAGCAAAGCAAAAGGCTGAATCGATCAGAAAAGTGATCCTCGACACGTACCATCGTGAAGTACAACCATCGCCGTTTTTCACCGATCTTCGCGCCGGCACTCTATCCCGCGCGCGGCTTCAGGGATGGATTAAGAATTGGTACTCGTTCGCCTTAGAAGTAAACACGGGAATGGCTACGGTTTATCATCAATTTGTCGGCTTCTTCAAAAGGCATCCGGAGTTGGAAAATCGCATCGCGCAGAAGATCGGCGAAGAGTTCACGACCCCGGCGATCGGCGGCCATGCGCGCATGTTGCCGATCCTGGGCAAAGCCCTGGGAGTTTCCGCGGATGAGATGATTGAGTGCGAGCTCATTCCCGAAGCCCGCGGCCTTGTGGACTTTTTCGTTCGCTCTTGGATCGACATCCCGCTGGCAGAGTGTTTTGCCGTGCACATGGAAGAAGAGATCTTCGGTTTTATCTCCCGCGACTTCCAGCAAAGCTTGCCCAAATACGGCGTCAGCAAAGACGACATGAAGTATTTTCGCATTCACGAAGAGGCCGATCTCGATGAGCATCATGGCGGCACCAACCAAGCCATCTTGGAAGTCGCGCTCCAAGAAGGCTTCGGCAACGAACGCGCGGGATGGCCGCTGGAATATTGCGGCAAGATCGCCGTGCAGATGATCGGCAATTTTTACGATGGAGTTTATCGCCGCTATCCGTAAGTCCAGCGGCGAGTTCCAATCGTTTCAATTGTTCCAGCTGTTCGGGAAAAACAGAACGAACGGTTCCGTGCAAACGATTGGAACGAATGGAACGTTTGGAACGACTGGAACGCCATTTGCCCAGGGAGAAAACATGGAACAGCCCAAAGAAATTCAAGAGCTCAACGATTTGCTTCGCCCCCGTTGGGTTTCCGGTTTGTGGAATCTCGATCATGCCGAGCGTCCGTCCGATCCCAAAACGCGAGTCAAACCGCACCTTTGGAAGTGGCACGACATTTACGACAGCCTGCTCCAAGCGCGTGACAAAATTTCTGTAGCCAGAGGCAGCGTCGAGCGGCGCGTCATCCGGCTCGTAAATCCAGGGTTGGCCGAAACCGAGATGACTAGCCACACCATCCTGCTTTCATTTCAGTTGATTCAACCCGGCGAAGTCGCGCCGGCGCATCGGCATACGATGGCCGCCTTTCGCTTCATCCTGCAGGGCCACGGCGCTTACACCAATGTCGATGGCCAGAAGATGGT
>DASXSW010000135.1:0-8522 GCA_036505755.1 Binatia bacterium
AGATTGCCTTCCAATCTCTCGGTTTCTTTCTGAATCGCGGCAAAAACTTCGCCGTCCGTTTCCGCAAGAAATGACATAAACTTTCCTTTAACCGTTCAGTCGTTGGTTTGTATTTTTTTCCCGGATCTATTTTCGACCTGGCGGCCACCGTGGTCGTAACCAAACGCTATCATGGTTTCCTCAACCAAATGTCCGGCGGGTGTTGGGGTCTCTTTTGGAAAATTCCTCTAAAATAAAGAAAATCGCAGAAGCGGGGACATTGAATCCCACTCCCCTGCGATCTCCGTTGCCTCTTGGGGTAACTGACTGAGCGATCAACCCGCCGTAAGGCTATGCGGGCCACTTGGGGTTTCTAACGATGGGCTTCGATGTACGTGATGACATCTTGGACAGTTTTGATCTTTTCCGCGTCCTCATCGGAAATTTCCATCTCATACTCTTCTTCAAGTGCCATGACCAACTCAACGATGTCCAATGAGTCGGCTCCTAAATCTTCGATAAAGGAGGCTTCCGGGGTCACCTCTTCCGCACTCACCCCCAGTTGCTCGCACACGATTTCTTTCACTCTGCCCTGAACAGATGCCGCCATCTTCGCTTACCTCCTGCTACCTTGTCATTACATGTACAGTCCGCCATTAACACCAAACACTTGCCCGGTAATATAAGCAGCCCCCGGTCCCGCGAGAAATACAACCATTTCGGCAACCTCATCGCAAGTGCCAAATCGGCCGAGCGGAATCGCATTGATAAACTCTTGCCGTAGTTTATCCGGCAGCTTGCCGGTCATATCGGTTTCTATGAATCCGGGGGCAACCGCGTTCACCGTCACTCCTCTTGACGCCACTTCTCGTGCGACCGCTTTGCTAAAGCCGACGATTCCGGCTTTCGATGCGGCATACAGCGACTGGCCCACATTGCCCATCTGTCCCACTACAGAAGAGAGATTGATGATCCTGCCGTAACGCTGGCGGATCATATAGTGAGATACACTTTTGGTACAGAGGATCGTGCCCTTAAGATTAGTCCCGATGACCTGGTCCCAATCCGCCGGTTTGGTGCGCATCAAGAGATTATCAACGGTTATGCCGGCATTGTTGACGAGAATATCAATTTTCTTGTGCCGGTCAACGATTTTTTCTATCGCCTGTTCGACCTGGCTTTCGTCGCCGACATCGAAGGGGCACAGTTCCCCTTGGTCACCTGGCGCGCCGAGTGCGCTCAGCGATTGCTCGGCCGCCGCGTGGTTACCGCGGTAATTTAGGATCACGTAGGCGCCGGCATGGCTAAGCGCGATGGCAACCGCACGACCGATTCCGCGGCTGGCACCGGTGACCAAGGCAATTTGACCGTTGAGACCCATCTAGTAGGAGGCCTACGCCGCTAGTCGTGATAAATCCTCTGGAACTTCGAAGTTACCGGCTTCGATTGTCGGCGCGATGCGCTGGATCAGGCCCTTCAGGACTTTACCGGGACCGATCTCCAGAGCACGGGTGCAGCCCAACTCGGCTAATTTCTTTACTGATTCTTCCCACCGAACCGGTCGTACGGCCTGTTCGGTGAGGAGTGATTTAACACGCTGGGCGTTGAGATTAATGTCGGCGTCGACATTAGCAATCACTCCGACCGTAAATGGATGGATTTCAATGTCACACAATATTTTACCGAGTTCCTCCGCCGCCGGCTTCATCAGTTGACAATGAAAAGGCGCGCTCACTGGCAAGTCCAAAACCCGTTTTGCACCGCGCTCCTTCGCCAGTGCCATCGCACGGCTGACGGCACTCTTCGTGCCGGCAATCACAACTTGTCCGGCGCCGTTGAAATTGGCCGGAGAAACCACGTCCCCCTGGCTTGCCTCGGCGCATAGGGAGCGTACCTCATCCATCTCTAAACCCATGAGCACTGCCATCGCTCCTTCACCGGAAGGCACGGCATGCTGCATTAAGCGCCCGCGCTCACGCACGATCTTTAGCGCGTCGTCAAACCGCAACGCTCCAACGGCAACCAAGGCGCTGTATTCGCCAAGGCTATGACCCGCGACGAACGCGGGGCGTAACGGCGTTTCTGTTTCGAGTACTCGCAACGCGGCGATCGACACCGCCAGGATGGCGGGTTGCGTGTTTTCGGTACGTTTGAGCTCCGTTTCAGGCCCGTAGAAACAGAGTTCGCTCAACGAGTAATCGAGGGCATTGTCAGCCTCCGCGAAAATCCCTTTCGCGACCGCAAATTGGGTGCAGAAATCCTTGCCCATACCAACGTATTGGGATCCTTGCCCAGGGAAAACAAATGCCAGCTTGCTATTCTCCACTTCCCCTGCGCTCCCTTCGTGGACCCTCCGCTTCGGTTTTCTCACCTAATGATTCGATTTTGGATTTGAACCGGTGCCATAGCTTTCGCGGCAACCCTTCTTTGTCTCCGGCCAAGCCGTCAGCCGCATCCAGATCGTCGGCGATGTGGCGATTCATATCGTGATCGATGGCGTCGCGGGCCGCGCGTATGGCGTTTTTGATCGCCCAAGGATTGGAACCGCCGTGAGCGATAATCGCCACCCCGTCCAATCCGATGAGAGGAGCGCCGCCGTACTCGGCATAATCCAAACGCCGGTACGCTTGAGCGAGCGCATTACGGCTAAACACATACCCCAAACGGCTGGAGAGATTTTTTTGAAACGCATCTTTTAAGACTTCACCCGCGAAGCTCGCCAACCCTTCCATGGTTTTGAGTGCAATGTTGCCGGTGAATCCGTCGCAGACAACGACGTCGACTTTTCCGTTAAAAATATCCCGGCCTTCGACGTAGCCAATGAAATTGAGCGATGTCTGCGCGAGTTGTTCGCTCGCCGCCCTGGTCAAATCGTTGCCTTTGCCTTCCTCCTCGCCGTTGCTCAAGACAGCGATGCGCGGCCTGGTAACGCCTAAGACCTGCTCGGCGTAAATCGATCCCATGAATCCGAACTGAACTAAGTGACGCGGTTTACAATCGACATTGGCGCCGGCATCGACGACGACGGTTCCTTTACCCGAGCTGGGTATCACCACGAGGATTGCCGGCCGGTCGACCTGCGAAAGGGTGCCTATGACGAACATGCCAACGGCCATCATCGCACCCGAGTTGCCCGCGCTGACCACGGCCTCCACCTCACCGCGCTTCATCATCTCAAAACCCACTTTGATGGATGAATCCTTTTTGCGCAGCGCGATACTCGGCGACTCGTGCATCGGCACGACTTGGGAAGCCGCGACAATTTTTAAACTTGGCGCGTTTCGATGCTTCGAGAGTTCTTGCTCGATGGCGTCGGCGCGGCCGACTAGGACGATTTCAACACCGAGGTCTTGAGCTGCAAGCAAAGCGCCCTCAACCACTGCTGCGGGGGCATAGTCTCCACCCATCGCGTCGACGGCGATCTTTGGCATATATTTGAAGCTGACTAACTCTCTTGGACTTGGATCACCGCACGGCCACGATAAAAGCCGCAATGAACGCAGGCACGATGCGGTAAAACGGTTTCGCCGCAATTCGCGCAAGTGCTCCATTGCGGCTTAGTCAATCCATCGTGAGCACGCCGTTGGTTCTTTACTCTCTTTGAAGTCCTTCTCTTTGGTACGGGCATGGATTAGTCCTGTCTTTCTTCTCCGCTTCTTAGCACAACGGATTTTTAAGAAAAAGAAGTGAATTAACGGCCGACTTTGAGAGTTCGGAAAATTGCCATCCGAGGATCGCCCGTCGCCTTGGAACAACTACAGGTTTCTCGGTTCCGGTTTACCCCGCAGCTGGCGCACAGTCCGCGGCAATTGTCCGAGCAGAGCGGCCTTGTCGGCAACGCCAACATTACCTGTTCGGCAATCAGCGGTGCCAAATCGATCTCATCGGTCGAGTAATAACTCAACCCTAGATCCTCGCGGCGTAACTCCTCGGCCCGGCGATCAGATTGAGACGAACGGGGAGTCAAGATAAATTCGAATTCTTTGTCTAACGTAAAGTTGTACGCTTCCAAGCAACGCCCACAACAACCGGTAAACCACCCGGAAAACCTGCCGCTAAAAAAAATCTCCTGCCCAGAGCGGTAATAAACTAAATCGACGTCTAAACGGGGTGGAAATCCAAAATCCCGGTTATTGCTCTGGCGGTAAGTCTCTTTGAGCTCCTCAATGCTTTCGGAGAACCGTATCTCTTTCGGGAATTGAGGAACCTCGTCGACGGAGATTTTCATCGGCGACAGCGTAGGCCGTTCAAGTTTTCAATGAATATAGACATTTCCGCCCTATTGTCAAGCCGGAGATCGCCCCCAAATTGGCAATTTTTTCGATTTATTCGTTACTTCCGAAGCACGGGGACCGTCTGCGAAGATTTTTTTGAGCGCCATAATATGTTCCAAGACAGAGCGGTTTATGCCTTGAGTAATCGTAGGCTTTTTGTTAACCCTTTTTGTGTTCAGCTCATGAATTTCCCGGCCTCCCTGCAAAATCATTGGCGTGGCAAACGGTTCAATTCAATTAACCGTCTGCTGCGCGACACTTTCCACGCGCGTGTCTACAAGATCGGCCTGCGCTTGGATTTCACCTGCCCCAACCGCGACGGCACGGTGGCCGTCGGCGGATGTATTTATTGCAACAACGCGAGCCACACACCGCAGGCCTATCGTCCCCGAACCTCGGTCACAGCGCAACTCGAACAGGGCGCCATCGCGGTCCAGAAACGCCACAAAGCAGAAAAATTCATTGCCTATTTCCAGAGCTACACGAATACCTACGAGTCGGCGCTGAAACTGGAGAGACTATATCGCGAAGCCCTCGAATTTCCCGGCGTCGTCGGACTCGCCATCGCAACGCGGCCGGATTGCTTGCCCGACGATATCCTCGATTTGCTCAGCGACCTCTCCAGGCACACGTATCTTTGGCTCGAACTGGGTCTTGAGTCCATGCACGATCGGACGCTCGCGTGGGTGAATCGCGGCCATGGCCTGCGCGAATACATCGATGCGGTCGAGCGTGCCAAAGACCGGGATTTACCGGTTTGCACCCATCTCATTCTTGGCTTTCCCGGTGAAAGCCGCCGCGACATTTTGCAAACGCCGATATTATTCAATCGACTGGCCATCGATGGGGTAAAACTGCACAATCTTCACGTCATCAAGAACACGGTACTGGAAAAGCTTTACTACGCGGGGCAAGTACCGCTTTTTAGCCGGGATGAGTACATCACGTTGGTCGTCGACTTTCTTGAGCGGTTGAATCCCGATATCGTCGTGCATCGACTCACGGGTGAAACCTATCGGGCGATTACGGTTGCGCCGGATTGGTCGATCGATAAGCTCGGCGTTCACAACGCCATCTTCGACGCCCTCGAGAGCCGCGACACTTGGCAAGGAAGACTTTATTCCACCGACACACGGATGAGCTCAGTAGAATTGGACTTCGCCCGTCTTCAAGGAGCACTGCTTTGAACGGTCACATCGGTTTGATTCACTCGATACTACCCGCGACGGTGGATCTTCACGTCACCATACCCGAGAGCCATCCGTCAGCCGCGAATCTCGGTTCTGAGCGCGTCGGTTCTGGCACGATCGTTGATCCTGACGGTTATATATTAACTGTCCATTACGTTACCGTCGGCGCCTCCTCGATCACCGCAACCTTGCCGGACGGCGAGCAATACCCGGCACAAGTGGCCGGCCAGGACCAAGAAACCGGACTATCCCTGGTAAAAATCTCGGCGCGGGATTTGCCTCACCTAAAACTTGCTCCAGCCGATTCGGTCGCGCTCGGCCAACCAGTTCTGATGATCGCCAGCAGCGGCCAAGTAGGGCGCCGCGTCAGCGGCGGTTATGTGTCTTCCATGGAACCCTATGACGGCCAGTGGGAGTATATGATCGATAAAACCATCCGCGTCACCGCGTTTAACCCTGGATTCGGCGGCGGCACGCTCGCCAACTTTCACGGCGAACTAGTCGGCGTTGTGTCGTTGAACTTGAACGAAGTGGCCAAGTTCTCGCTCGCCATTCCGATCGATTATTATCGAACCTACGCACAGGAATTGAAACAGCACGGCCAAGTACGCAGTCGCCCGCGGCGGCCGTGGCTGGGATTTTATCCGGAGGGAATGGCAGGGCACGTGGTTATCGGCGGCGTCGTACCGAACGGACCGGCGGCAAAATTCGGACTCAAG
This sequence comes from Binatia bacterium, assembly GCA_036505755.1. Classification (GTDB taxonomy): domain Bacteria; phylum Desulfobacterota; class Binatia; order UBA9968; family UBA9968; genus DP-20. The sequence continues at coordinate 6,163 of DASXSW010000135.1, forward strand.
CAAGGTGACATTATCTTGACCGTTGAAAAAAGAGAGATCCGTTCGCGCCAGGAGCTTTACCAGGAAATGTGGAAGAAGCGTCCAGGGGAGCGGATCTCCTTTAAAATTCTACGCGACGATCAGTCTTTTGATTTGGACGTGGTCGGCGGTGACCGTGCCGACCGCTACCGATCTTAGTCGTCACCTCCAACCTTTTGGATCTCGCCTTTGCCTGTGACTTTGATGGCAATGGCCGGCGTATAGGCTTCCGGTTCGTAATTGATCAAAGCCTTGTCAGTTTCCTGCAAGTCGCGCAACTTGACGTTCCCGCCACCCTTTTCAATCTTGGTTTTGTCGTCGACGCCGACGACTTCTTCTCGAACTTTACCTTTGCGTTCCAACTGAAATGTGATCGTCCGCTGTCCGACGGCGCTGATCACGCCCTCTACCTCGACGGCTTTGGTCTTAGTCGCTTTTGTCGACTCCGTTTTTGCCGGCGCGGGAGCCGGTGCCGGAGCAGGCGCGGGCTTCGCCGCTGGAGCGGCCGGCTTCTCTTCTACCGAGCTGCACGCAAACGCCAAGACCGCCGCCAATGAAATAGCAGTCGGCCAAGACACGTATTTGACTAAACTCTTCATTTCGCTTCCTCCTAGACACTTGCTCGCATCGATCGAGATCGATCTCGGCTTGCATCAATAATTGAATTTCCTCAGCTTAAAACACACTTCAATTTGTCTTGTCAAGGCAACGGTAGCACTCCTCGCATTGAGAATGAGACGAAAACCCCTTAGAAATATCTATCGATGAAAGGCGCTGCGCTCAAATTGACCAACGTCACTTCTTACCGTGTCATCTATGGCGACACCGATCAGATGGGCATTGTCTACTACGCCAATTATTTGCGTTGGTTTGAAAGGGGCCGCTCGGAATGGCTGCGCCAAATCGGGTTGCCTTATTCAACGATCGAACAGCAAGGGTTTCACTTTCCGGTGGCGGAAGTGAAGTGCCGATATGCCCAATCCGCCCGTTACGACGACGTCGTGCGTATCGAAACCACACTTGTGGAACTGAGTCGGGCGTCACTCTCGTTTGATTATCAAGTATCGCGCGAAGCGGATCTTGCCATTTTAGCAACCGGATCGACCAAGCATGCTTGCATCGACCGTTCCGGCCGAGTCGCTCGGATACCGAAAATTCTGACGGATGCCATCAATGCCGCGTCCCGCTAGTCCCGTGCCGCACTCACCTCTGTGTCCGTCACTATTCGAATCGCGTCGGTAATTTCGCTCCGAACTTCGGCGTCATCTTCGACTTGTAGTCGACGCCGTAAACCTTCGAGGGTCTCGGGGAAGCCGATTTGACCGAGCGCCCAAGCGGCGTGCCCGCGAACCAACGGCTCCCCGTCGTCGAGCGCATTCATCAATGCCGGAATCGCCTCACGGCTCTTGATATTGCCAAGGGCGACCGCGACGTTGCGCAGAAATCCGCGGCGCTTGGCGCGCAGCACCGGACTGCCGCGAAAGCGCTGGCGAAACCCAGCTTCATCCAGCGACAACATCGGAATCAACTCCGGCGCATGTAAACCCGGCCTCGGCCGAAATGCCGGCTCCTCCGTCGACCGAGCTTTGACGTTGTATGGACAAACCTCCTGGCAGATGTCACAGCCGAAAACATGATTGCCCACCAGCGGGCGCAATTGACGAGGCATCCAGCCTTTGAGCTCAATGGTCAAGTATGAAATGCAGCGCCGCGCGTCCAGCAAGTAAGGACCGACGAACGCTGCGGTCGGGCATGCCTTGAGGCACAAGTCGCACTTGCCGCAGCGATCACGCAACGGCCGATCGTACGCTAGCGGCAAGTCGAGAAATAATTCTCCTAAAAAAAACCACGAACCTTTCTTCGGAGAGATGAGATGGGTATTTTTGCCGATCCAACCAAGCCCGGCAATGCCGGCAAAATCTCGCTCCAACACCGGACCGGAATCGACGAAAGCCCGCCCCTCGACCGGTTCATCGTGCAACTCTCTCACCCGTCCGAGCAGCGCTTCGAGCTTGCGCTTCATCAGGTCGTGGTAGTCGTCCCCCCAGGCGTAGCGTGAGATCCAGCCCTTGGGTTCGCGTAATGGCTCGGGACGGCTGAAAGACGTGTGATAGTTCATGCCGACGGAGATGATGGAAACCGCCCACGGCACCAGCGTATGGGGATCGCGTCGAAGGTGCTCAGTCCGTTTCATATAATCGAGCTTTCCGGCGAATCCCTCACGCAGCCATTGCGCGAAGGACTGCTCATGCGGCGCAGGCGTTACCGCTGAAATACCGACAAGCTCGAAGCCTAACCGTCGGGCTTCATCCTTGATTCGCGGAGATAAGGCGGAGTGGTTA
>DASXSW010000136.1:0-2659 GCA_036505755.1 Binatia bacterium
CGGCAAACAGCGCAACCGCGATCTCGGGCACCATCGGCATGAAAATGCCTACCACTTCGCCTTTCTTCACGCCCATACCGCGCAGGGCGTTAGCCAAGCGATTAACCTCGCCAAAAAGCGCGCCGTAGGTCATTACCCGGCGGGCGCCCTCTTCGCCTTCCCAACGGATTGCCACCTGCTTTTCGGTAGGCGTTCCGATCCATTTATCCAGGCAGTTGTGGACGATATTCATCTTGCCGCCGACGCACCAGCGCGCCCATTCGATACCGCTCGACGTATCAACCACCGTGGTATACGGTTGGTAGAACTCGATTTGCAGTTCTTCTAGGACGGCGTTCCAAAACCACTCTAGATTCGCGATCGATTTTTCGTGGAACTCCGCCAAAGTCGCAATGCGATGCCGGTCCATGAAATGTTTGAGTCGGCTGTGCGCGACGTACGTCTCTGAGGGGCGCCAAACAATCTCACCGCCGAATCTGAAAGGCTCCATTTTCCCGCCGTCGTGTTTTAGGCTTGACAAATTTATAGATCCAACTTCGCTAGGATCGTTTCCGCCGCCGTGTACGGATCGGAGGCTTTACTGGCGACCCGTTGCGCCCAGCGCGTGATTTCCTGCTCTCCTAATTTTTTTTGCACCTTGACCATGAGCTGGTCTCGGATCAACTCCAACAGCTGGGCGCGAGAACTATCCAAGGTCCTTCGCTTGTGATTGCCAGCGTGGACCCATTCGGCCCAACGCTTCTCGATCCCATCAATGAGCGGCGCGATACCGTCATCGTTGAGCGCCGAAGTTTTGAGCAGAGGCACACCCGCTGTACCCAGCAGATCACCGAGATATAGAAACATCTGTTCGGCGCCGGGGAGATCCGATTTGTTCATCACGAGAAGATCCGCGATTTCCAAGACACCTGCTTTGAGCGCCTGTATTTCATCGCCGCTCTCCGGTGTCATAACCACGAGAACAGTATCTGCAACCTGCGCAATATCGACTTGGTTTTGACCGATGCCGATGGTTTCGACTAAGATCGAGTCGTTTCCCATCGCGTCAAGGAGCTGAGTTGCTTCAAAGACACATCTGGGCAAACCGCCCTGTCCATCCCGTGTTGCCAGGCTTCTGATAAAAACTCCGTTGTCCATAAAATGATTGCGCATTCGGACTCGATCTCCCAGCAGCGCGCCCCCTGAAAACGGGCTGCTCGGATCAACGGTCAAGATGCCGACGCGCTTTTTCCGGCGGCGGAATTCAGCGATCATCCGGTCGATGAGCGTGCTTTTTCCTGACCCGGCGCTGCCTGTGATACCGATCACATGGGCGCGGCCGGTTCGAGCGTAGAGGCGTTTCATGACTTCGTTGGCGATCGGGTCTTTGTTCTCGATTAAGCTCAGCACCCGCGCGGCGCTGCGCGTATTTCCAGAAAGAATTGACCTGGCTAGCCCGTCAATGCCGGACTTCCGAGCTTTACCTGCCTTAACGCGCGACTTTGCCATTGCCTTATCGCAGCAGCTCCTTGGCAATGATGATGCGCTGAATCTCGGATGTCCCCTCCCCGATCTCACAGAGCTTGGCATCCCGAAAGTATCGCTCGACCGGACAATCTTTCATGTAGCCGGCGCCGCCATGAATCTGCAGAGCTTGGCTGGTGGCACGCGCGGCTACTTCGGACGCGAAAAGCTTGGCCTCGGAAGCCGCACGTTTATAGGACAAACCTTTCTGTTTTAGCTCCGCCGCGCGAAAGACGAGCAACCTTGCGGCATCGATTTCGGTGGCCATGTCTGCCAATTTCCATTGGATCGCTTCAAACTCGGCGATGGGCTTGTCAAACTGCCGCCGCTCTTTAGCATAGCTGAGCGATGCCTCCAGCGCGGCTCGAGCGATGCCTAGAGCGAGCGCGCCGATGCCGATGCGCCCGCCATCCAAAATCGTGAGCGCGTCTCGATAGCCGTGGTTGAGGTCGCCGAGCAGATTCTGTTCCGGCACCCGGATCTCTTCCAACCGGAGCTGCGCAGTATCCGAAGCTCTCACCCCGAGCTTATTTTCGACTCGCACAACCTGCAGTCCCGGTCTCTCCCGTTCCACGATGAACGCTGAAATTCCTTCCCCGCCACGCTCAGGCTCGGTAGAAGCCATGATTACGTAGACGCCCGCGACAGAACCCTGAGTAATATAGAGCTTGTCGCCATTGAGTACCCACTCCGTACCAATACGGCGAGCACGAGTCTTGAGATACTGCGCTCCCGAACCGGCCTCCGGCTCCGTCAATGCCCAGGCGCCAAGTTTCTCTCCGCGCGCGAGCGAGCGCAGGTGATCGCGTTTCTGCGGTTCGTCGCCAAACGACAAAATATGGCCCGCACAGAGCGAGTTATGGGATGCGAGCATCAAGGCCACCGCCGCATCCACGCGGGCGATTTCCTCAATCACGATTGCGAAGCTCAGGGCGTCGAGACCAGCCCCTCCGTATTCCTCTGGAACCATGACGCCAAAGAGCCCGAGGTCAGCCATCTTGGGAATCAGCTCGTGCGGGAAATGAGCCGATTCGTCTCGCTGTTTTGCTCCCGGCGCAATTTCCGCGCAAGCGAAGTCACGGATCGTTTGTCGCAGCAGTTTTTGTTGCTCGCTCAATTCAAAGTTCATGGAATTTTCCAGAGCTTCGGACGACGT
>DASXSW010000137.1:0-5764 GCA_036505755.1 Binatia bacterium
CTGATGGCCGCGGCCAATCCGGTGTTTAAGGCGGCGGTGGCCTACTACCCCGGCAATACGTTTCGCGCTTGGGGGCGCGACCTTCCGTCGCCATTCGAACGCACCGCCGAAATCCATTGTCCGCTTCAAGGCCATTTCGGCGCCGATGACAAAAATCCTTCGCCGGAGGACATGGCGAAGTTCGACGCCGAACTGACCAAGTTTGATAAGCCGCGTGAGTTTTTCGCGTATCCCGACGCCGGTCATGCTTTCATGGACAGCACCAAGGCGAGCTACCGCCGTCATGCCGACCAGGCTTCTTGGCCCCGAACACTGGATTTTTTACAGCGACATCTTGCGGCGAGATAATGCATGAGTCAAAAAGCACTTATTGCGAGCCTGAATACCTCATGAAATCTTGCGTATCATTTCGACAGACAACCGGTTTGGCTCATCTGCCACCGGTCGTGCAGGACCGTGGGAAAAAAACCGCCTAAACAAAACCACGAAATTTGGAACGCGGTCGTCGAGGAACGGCAACGAATCTCTCGGGAGCTGCACGACCGCGTGTTGCAACTGTTGTCGAGCGTCAGGATGCGGGCTGAGAGTTGCCGCCGCCGTCTTCCTCATAACCGGGGCGCGCTCGAGAACGAGCTTCGTACCATCGAAGAAAATGTCGACAAGGCGATTGCCGAAATCCGAAACTTGCTCACGGAAAATCAGAGCCTGGAGGATCTCCAGGCCGGTTCCCTGGAACGACGACTGAAACAAGAGTTGGATATTTTCCGCGCTCGCACCGGCTTCAAGCTCGATTTCCGATGCGCCATCGATACCCACAAATTGCCCGCGGCCATCGAGCGAGAGTTGTATTTCACTCTGCGTGAAGGCATTCTCAACGCGGTTCGTCACTCCCGTGCGACCGAGCTGCACCTTTTGCTGAAGAAAACCGCAAATAGCTGCGAAGCCCGGTTGCGCGACAATGGTGAAGGTTTCGATGCGGCTTCGACCGAGGGAAGCAATCACTACGGGCTCAAGGGGATGAGAGAACGAATCCGAAAAATCGGCGGTGAGCTGGATCTCCACACAGCGCCAGGGAAAGGCACAGAGATTAAGATCAGAATTCCTTTCGCAAATTAAAGACGTGCTGCCGACGAACTCGCCGTGACCCGGCTCTATCCAATAGCCGGTTAGTCGCGACTCTGGTGGCGCCGAGTTTCCGATACGGCGAACCTCGTCAAGTTTTCGCCGGTCAGGCGAAAAACCGTCCACTCATGCATCGGCACGGCGCCGAGTTTTTTGTAAAAGTTGACGGCTGGCTCGTTCCAATCGAGCACCGACCATTCCAATCTGCCACACTGCCGTTCTTTGGCTACTCCTGCGACGTAACGAAGCAAAGCGTTCCCGAAGCCGCGTCGGCGAAACGCCTCGTCGACAAAGAGATCCTCGATATAGATCCCCGGCAGACCGAGAAATGTTGAATAGTTGTGAAAGAATATTACGAAGCAGACCGGCTGTCGCTTGAAATAGCCAATGGCAACTTCCGCGGCGTGACGGCGGCCGAAGAGTGTCTCACGCAAAGTCTTTTCCGTGGCGGTGACTTCATGTGACAGCCGCTCATAGTCCGCGAGCTTTTTGATAAATGAAAGAATCACCGGCACGTCCGTCTTGGTAGCGGGCCGAATCTGAAAACTGGGAATCTCTATCGATGATCTCATAGTTGCTCCATGTACGATCAACACTTACAAGAATGCTGGACGATGCACGACCCAGCGTACTTGGAACGCTGCCGGAAATCGTTCTTTATCCACATTATTTTTTGGCGTTTCTAAGCGCCCGCCAGACTCGCTCGGGCGTTAGCGGCAAATCTTTGATGCGCACGCCGGTAGCTCGGTCGATGGCGTTGCACACCGACGGCGCCACGGACAGAATGCCGCCTTCGGCCATGCCACGCACGCCGAATGGCCCCGGCCCGTCGCCATTCTCGACCAATACCGTATGAAATTCCTCCGGCACGTCAGCGAAAGTAGGAATCCGATAATCGACAAGATTCGGATTGATGAGTTGACCGTTGTCGTAGACCAGTTGCTCAAATAACGTATGGCCGATGCCTTGCATCGCAGCGCCTTCCTCTTGAGCGACACAGTGCTCCGGATGAATCGCCTTGCCAACGTCCGCCACGGAGATAAATTTTTTCAGCTTTACCTCGCCGGTTTCGTGATCAATCTCAACCTCGGACGTCCCCATGCCCACTTCCCAGAAGACCGGCAACCGATTGTTGGTGATTTCCGGCCCCGCTTCGCCGCGGCCAATCATTTCACCCCCGGACCCTTTACCGAAGCGCCGCTCAAACGCTTCTTGAAACGTCATGCGCGCTTCGCCGCAAACTAAGGCGCCGTCAACGACACGAACTTGGCCGGCCTTTACTCCCATCGTCTGGGCCGCGATCTTGACAAACTGCTGCTTCAGATCCCGAGCGGCTTTCTGTACGGCGGTTCCCATGAGCGTGGTCGACCGGCTCGATCCAGTCGAGCTATCGTACGGCGTAACTTTCGTATCCGCTCCTGCCACGCGGAACTGTTCCATCGGCAGCGTCAATTCTTCCGCGGCGATTTGCGTCAAAGTGGTGCGGACTCCCTGCCCCATCTCGGTGCTGCCGGCAACAATATTGGCAATGCCGTCGGACTGCATTCGGATCATCGCCACGGACACCGGCGTCGCCCCGGCGTTGCTGGTCGCGCAACCCATGCCGATGGGCGCATTTTTATTTTTGATCGACTTTTTCCAGCCGCTTTCACGGACCAAGCTTTTGAGACTCGTAGCAAGATTGGCGTCGATGCCTTTTAAGCCAGGCCGTAACTCCTGGCCCTTCTTGAGCAAGTTTCTAAGGCGCAATTCCGCCGGATCCATGCCGAGCTTCGCTGCGATCATTTCGATCTGTGATTCGCCGGCGTAAATGACCTGTGGCGCGCCGATCGCGCGATAAGAACCGGCCGAACCTGTGTTGGTATAGACTTGATAGGCGTTCGTGCGGATATGGGGAATCCAATAAGGACCGATAACGCGCGTCGCCGACCGCGCCGTCACCTGCGGCCCGTTGTCGTCATAGCCGCCGGTGTCCAAATAAATTTCCGCTTCGCGCGCCATGATCGTGCCGTCGCGCTTCGCGCCGGTCTTAATGCGCACGCGCGCGCCGTGGCGTCGAACCGTCACCATGGACTCGCCGACGGAGTTGCAAATGCGCACCGGCCTTTTCGCCTTGCGCGCCAGTGCGACCGCCAGCGGCTCGAATTTCGTGTACGACTTGCTGCCGTAACCGCCGCCGAGATAATTAATGATCATGCGCACTTTTGACGGGGGCACTTTGAACAACCGCGAAATATCGCCGCGCACTTGGAACGGATGTTGTGCCGAGGACCAAACCGTAATTTCGTCATCGCCGTCGTACTGCGCAATCACCGAATGCGGTTCCATGGCGTAGTGATAGACCATCGGGAATGTAAACGTGTCCTCGACAATCACGTCGGACTGGGCAAACCCTTCATCGATATTGCCGCGCTCGACTTTTTCATGCGTGCCGATATTGCTGCCCTTCTCTTCGTGAATCAGCGCGGCATCTTTCCGGATCGCTGCGTCGATACCCACCACCGCGGGCAATTCTTCGTAGTCGACTTCGATCAGCGCCGACGCTTCTTCTGCGGTCGGCAAGTCCAGCGCCGCCACCGCCGCCACCGGCTCGCCCACGTAATGAACTTTGTTCATGGCAATCACGGGCCGGCCGTTGTAGATCGGATTGAGATCCGCGATGTCGGCCGCAGTCAATACGGCTACAACACCACTCAGAGATTCCGCGTTCGATGCATCGATCGAACGAATGCGCGCATGCGGATAAGTGCTGCGCAAAATTTTGCCGTGAAGCATTCCGGGAATGATCAGATCGCCGACGAACTTCGCCTTGCCCGTCACTTTCTCCACGCCGTCCACTCTTGCGACGCTGTGACCGACATATTTGAGTTCTCGTTTCGCCATGAAATCTCCGCCGCTAAATTTAAATTCGAACCTAACAAAGCCGTTATACCAGTTCAAGAAACGACGATGGAAATCAACCATCGATTGCAGAAGATGCTTTGCTCGACGGCCTGCGTTAGTTTGTGCGTTGGGAATCTCACGATTCTTCGGCTATAACCGTCCCCATGCGCTTCCCTTCTCGACTCATCCGCGGCACCCTCGTCCAACGTTACAAACGCTTTCTCGCCGACGTGCGTCTCAGCAGCGGCGAAATCGTCACCGCACACTGCACCAACACCGGCAGCATGATGGGGTGTAAAGATCCCGGTTCCGCCGTCTACATTTCCAAGTGCGCCAATGGCAACCGAAAACTCGCCTACACTTGGGAATTGATTCACACCGATCGCATCTGGGTCGGCATCAACACCATGCATCCGAACCGACTTGTAGCCGAAGCCATTCAATCGGGCCGGATCCGAGAATTATGCGGATATGAAACCATTCGACGGGAAGTCAAAGTCAACACTCACAGCAGGCTCGATCTTTGTCTGCAAGGTAGCGCCGGTTGCTGCTTCGTCGAAATCAAAAACGTCACACTCGCTATTGGCGGCGCCGCCGCATTTCCCGATGCGGTCAGCGAGCGCGCGACGAAACACCTCAAAGAATTGATGCGCTTAAAACGCCAAGGCCATCGCGCCGCCGTGGTTTTTGTCATTCAGCGTGCTGACTGCGATTATTTTCGTCCCGCCGACGAGATCGACGCGGAGTACGGCCGGTGGCTACGCCGAGCGATAAAGGCAGGAGTCGAAGCGCTGCCTTACCAGGCCAAAGTCACGCCCCGAGAAATCATCTTGGCGGATCGATTGCCAGTCAAGATGTAGCAGCCCGATTGTTGTTGACCCAGGGGTCACTTCTTTTTCGTTGTCTTCCAGCCCACGGCCGTGGCAAAAATGATATTCGCTTGGCTTTTGCGACTGAAGCACCTGGCGTTGGCGGCGCGCCCCCATACATGCTACAGAAGCTAAGCCGCTGATATCGTCGACTTTCATGTCGAATAATTTGTACGAGGAGGAATAGCTATGATGACCGCGCAAGATCTCCGAGGAGTTTTAGCAATCATGCCGACCCCGGCTAAGGACGGAGCTGAACGTCTTGATGCCACGAACACCGTAGACTTGGATGAAACCGCTCGCCTCGCTGAAAATTTAGTCCGCGACGGCGCCGCCGGGATCATGGCGCTCGGCACCATGGGTGAGTGCGCGACCACGTCGCAAAGCGATTATGAAGCCTACGTCGATTGCTTATTGAAGACCGTGCGCGGCCGGATTCCCACATTTGTCGGCACAACCGCGTTAGGCGGCCATGAAATCGCCCGGCGTATCAAGTTTGTCAAGGAACGCGGCGCCACCGGAACTCTCTTGGGCATTCCGATGTGGCAGCCGGCGACGCTCGATATGGCGGTGCAATTCTACAAAGATGTCTCCCAGGCGTTCCCGGATTTCCCGATCATGGTTTACGCCAATCCGCGCGCCTTTCGCTTTGCTTTTGACGCCGATTTCTGGGGGCCGGTGGTCGAGAAGGCGCCGACAGTAATGTCGGCTAAATTCTCCAGCAAAGCGATCTTGAAAAAAGTTGTCGACGTCACCAAAGGACGGGTCAACTTGGTGCCGCCCATCGGTCTCGCCTACGAATTCGCGCAAATTTCGCCCGACTCTCAGACCACCTGTTGGATTCCCTCGGTCGGACCGCAGGTCGGTCTGGCACTCATGAAAGCGCTGGC
>DASXSW010000138.1:0-10500 GCA_036505755.1 Binatia bacterium
CACATCAGTCAGTTCTATGGGCTCCTCGATGGTGACCCACTCGCTCCCCCGCCGTTTCTGATGTTCAGCGATTCGCAGCGCCATTTCTTCGTCTTTGGCTTCGGCGGTCGCCAGGTAGAGCCGCCGCCTACCTAATTCGCCGGCGCGCCGTTCGGCGTAGCTGCTTTTTCCCGAGCGCGCGCCGCCGGTGACTAAAATAATTTGATGAGCCATAGAACTATCCGATGGATGAAGTCGTCCATTCCTCGAGCGCCCGGAGCAGGCGCCGGTTATCCCTTCGCCTTTTCACGGCGATACGGAAATAATTGTCACCGACTCCCGCGAATGAATCGCCGACACGGATGAGAATTTTCCTGCGTAATAGAAAAGAACGGAGTCGAAGCGCGTCGCCAGCCTTCCGCTCGATCTTGACGAGCAAGAAATTAGTCTTCGAAGCAAAGGGACGGACCCCTTCGAGCGCCTCCAGGCGCTCGAATAAAAACTTTCTTTCCCGTTCCAGCCAGCGCGCCGTCTTTGCCGTGAAGCTCTCGTCCTTAAGACAGGCAAGCGCCACGTTCAGTGCTGGGGCGTTGACGGACCAGGGCTCCTGGCGAGCGGCGAGCTGCGCGACTCGGCGAGCTTCACCGAGAAGATAGCCGAGCCGGAGCCCGGGTAAGGCGTAGTATTTGGTGAGCGAGCGCAACACGATCAGATAAGGATTCTGTCCAACGAGCGCCTTAACGGATTCATTCTCGACGAAGTCGATGAAAGCTTCGTCGACGACGATAAAACATTTACGCGTCAGCGCAGCGTCAGCGATCTTTTCTATCTCGACCCTAGAGATTAACTGGCCTGTCACACTGTTAGGCGTAGGCAGAAAGACAATGTCGTAATCTTTGTCCCAGGCGGCCATAAACCGCTGGGTCGAGAACTGAAAGCCGTCATCGGCGCCAAGAGTAAACTGGCGGATACCCGCTTCGGCTAACGCCAGAGCATTGGCATATTCGGAAAATGCTGGACCGACGACCAATGCCGTGCGCGGCCGCAGAGCGGCACACAATAGATAAATAAGTTGGGTCGAACCGTTGCCAATCAACACTTCCGCAGGGCTCATCCCGTGGCGTTCAGCCAAGGCCCCTTTCAGTTTTTCGCCATAGGGATCGGGATAGCGCGAGATGTCGCCGAAGCTTTTTACAAAAGCTTTGCTCGCTGAAGGAGGCGGTCCCAAGGGGTTGATGCTGGCGCTGAAATCGAGAATTTCGCCTGCTTCGATGCCGGCGCTCTGCGCCCACGCGTCGACATCGCCGCCGTGAGTTCTGTCGAGGCGCGGCTCTAACCGCGCGCGGTCGCCATCAGCGCGAAAGTCGCGAGCGAGAGAATCGCTGTGACCAGGCATAAGACACGTCCCTCCTTCAACATTTCTATTCTGACCGGCCGCAAGTCGTCGCCCATGTAGGGCTTGCAGATTTCCTTGCCGAAGTAAATGCTCGGGCCGCCGAGACGGATGCCGAAGGCGCCCGCCAGCGCGGCCTCGGGATAGCCTGCATTCGGACTCAGGTGATTGGCATGGTCGCGCCACACGATGCGCAAAGCGGGCGCTGGATTCAGACGCGCCGCTAGCGTGGCGATGACGATGAAGCACGCGGTCAAACGCGCTGGAATAAAATTAAACGCATCGTCCAGGCGCGCCGCAAACTTGCCAAAATAGTAGTACCGTTCGGTGCGGTAGCCGATCATGGAGTCGAGTGTGCTCACCGCTTTGTAAGCCATCGCCAGGGGAACACCGCCGAGGAAGAGATAAAAAAGCGGCGCCACGATACCGTCGCATGTACTCTCAGACAATGATTCCAGGCTGGCGCGCAGAACTTTATCTTGGTTCAGATCCGCCGTCTCCCGGCCGACGATGTGAGCAAGTTTTTGTCGGGCAACTATAAGGTCACCGGCACTGAGCGGCGCTTCGATGAGTTTCACGGCGTCGAGCAAGCCGCGGGTTGCCAGAGTGGTGGAAGCCAAGGCCGCGGTGGCGCTGAATGAAAACCAAAGCGGCAGTAACTTAAACAGAACAACCAGCCCTAACGCTACCGCTGCCGATAGCGTAACCAAGAAGAGTGATAATGTCATGCCGGCGAGAAAGTCGCGGCGGGCGTTGTCGCTTCGCAACCACCGTTCGCCATGCGAAATAACTTTGCCCATCAAGACCACCGGATGAGGCAGCGAGGCCGGATCACCGACGGCGAGATCCAAAAGGAAGGCGCCGATCAAGAGCGCCGCCGAGGAGTTTAGGAGAGATTGCCAGTCCATCGATATCTTTAGTTCCCAGCGGCGCTGCTGTCCCGGGCTTCGTCGAAAACCATATCGCGCTCGGACGTCGTAAACGTTGCCGCCGCAAATCGACGTTCATCCATCATTAGATTCGCCTCCCGGCGCTGCACCGTTCTTGCTCGGTGCTTGCGCCAGCCCGTTTTTCACGGCGGCATATGCTGCCCGGCCGATCAATTCGCCGAGCTGAGTATGCTTGCCGCAGTAGGGCTCGCGTTCGCGGCCGAGAGAAGCGACGGCGATGCAATCGGTCCCAGTGCCGGTGGCGGCGAGAGTGGACAATGAACTCTGGATGCCCGCTTCATAGAGCGCGCGCACGCGACCCTCTGTTGCAATCTGGATTGCTTCCACCATCGCTTCGTCCGTGAGTCCCGGCTGAACCGTGAGTGTCATATTGATGGTGTGGAGCCGCGACGGCACGGGTTCCTCTAGCGTAACCGATGCTGGGTCTCCAACCGAAAGAGCATTACCGCAGCCCACCGTCGCAAAGCAGTTCACCCCAACGTTGCCGGCTGAGAGTGGAGTGTGAATTACACTATTCATTGCTACGGCGGTCGCCATTGCCACGACCGTGCCTTGAAGCTCCAATCGTGACGCCGCTTCTTCCAGCCATCGCTGCGGTCGGGCACAGAACAAGCGATCGCTGCCGCTGACGTGGTGATTGATGATGTGATCGGCGTGACAGAAACCGCCGTTAACCACGGCCCAACTCAGCGTTCGCGCCGGTGCTGGAAAGCTAACGATCAAAGCGTCTCGCGCGATGCGAATGATAAACGATGGATTCATGCTCGATGCTTCAGCCAAAACACTGTGACTCCGCGGCTCGGCAGGCGGCGACGAAACTGCGGGCGAACTTCGGGTTCGAGCCAAAATGCAAGTGCACGTAACTGCCCAGGCAATTCTTGCAACGATAACCCGCGCTTACTTTCTTCTTGCCTTGCTCATCGATGACGTAGACGGTATCGATCGCCTTCGCGCTGGTAGTGCCGTAGATTTCCGAATAATGAAACTCGTGGCCCCGGATTCTTTCTCCCGGCGCGGCAAATGTTTTCTTCACAGTCATGACCTCGCGATAGCCGAGCGCTTGTAAGCGCGCCAGCATCCTGGTCTTGAATGGAAAGGCGCCGATCATCGGATGTGCCCGCTGCGCGCTGTCCGTCAAAACCGCAGTGAGGTACATGAAGCCCCCGCATTCCGCGTAAACCATGCCTCCGGCTTCGACGAAAACTTTCATCGCCGCGCGCATGGAACGATTCCGCGAAAGCTCCTTGGCGTAAAGCTCAGGATAACCACCGCCTAGGTAAACGCCTTTAGTTCCTTTTGGAAGTCCGCGGTCACGGATCGGGCTGAAGTTTGCGATCTTTGCCCCCGCGTTTTTCAGGATATCGAGATTATCGGGATAGTAAAAACAAAATGCCCGGTCGCTGGCGACCGCAATCTGCACTTTGCCATCCGCCAGTTTTCTCGGCGGCGCCGCAACCGGCGCGATAATCTCGGTTCGCGTGCTCGCGAGTAAACGATCCAATTCGACATGTTCTTCGATCAGGCGGGCAAGCTGACTAATAAAGGATTTGCCAAGCCAACCTTCTTCAGCGACCGTTAGGCCGAGGTGGCGTTCGGGGATGGTCACTTTGTCATTGGTCGGGATGCCGCCGAAATACGTGAGGCCCGGCAAGGATTTCAGAGCTTCCTTAAGGTACTGGAGATGACCGGGTCCAGCCACCCGGTTGAAGATAACTCCGACGAGTCGGACTTTCGGATCGAACTCGCGATAACCTAGAGTCATGGCGGCGACACTACGAGCCGCCGCCGCGGCGTCGACGACCAGAATTACCGGCAACCTGAGCTGCTTCGCCATCTCCGCCGTGCTGCCTTCTTCGGTGGCACCGCTTCGGCCGTCGTAGAGCCCCATCATGCCCTCGACTATGGCAACGTCTTTGTCTTGAACGTTCCCCACGAAGGAGCGGCGATTGTAACCTTTCGACAACATCCAACCGTCCAAGTTGTAAGACGGAATACCGCAAACTTTCGCGTGCAACCCGGGATCGATGAAATCCGGGCCTATCTTGAACGACTGGACTCTCATGTCGAGCCGTCGCAAAGCCGCCATGAGACCGAGCGAGACCGTAGTCTTCCCGACGCCGCTATGGGTGCCGGCGATGACCAATGCTGAGATAGTGCGCATACGTGATTCAGCCCGGTAGATTCCTCGGCCGGCGAGCGCATGGCTCGACGATCCAATTCTTGATTAGATTTATATCCAACGATTTTCTGAGATGGTCCGCCAGGCGATCGATGCGCGCGTCGCGTTCGGCGCGGACGCGAGCATATTTTTCCGCGGGAGCGAGGTCGACGGCGGCGCGGGCGGTTCGAATAAACGCATGGCGAAAATCATCGTTGTCGAAAAATCCATGCACATAAGTGCCGAAGAGGCGACCTGATTCACTCACCGCACCGTCGGGAAGAGACTCCATCGTTGGCTGACGTTCAATGTCGGCGAGAGGACGCGCTCCGGTTTCATAGAGCGTTTCACCGACGTGAATCTCGTAGCCTTCGAAGGTGACCTGCGGCGAAGAATCGTTCCGGAAAAAATTCTGCCTCAGGGAGCCCCGAACGTGTCGCACAGTCTTACCCGCGCGGAGCACGGTGCGCACCGGCAAAAGACCGAGCGCCGTTCGGCTACACGGCTCGCCTTGATTCTCGATGCCGTGAGGATCGTCGATGGAAAGACCAAGCATTTGAAAGCCGCCGCAGACGCCGACGATCGGGACGCCGATTTCAGAAAGCCGATGTAGCTCGCGGGCAAAACCGCGCTGCTCAAGCCAGCGTAGATCGTCGAGTGTCTGCTTCGTGCCGGGTATGATGAGTAGATCAGCCGCAGCCATTTCTTCGGGCTGTTCGAGGAATGCGAGAGAGATCGACGGCTCAAGCGCCAAAGCGTCGAAATCGGTGAAATTCGCCATATGCGGCAGAGCGATGACGCCGATGCGGAGCGCTCGCTCTGGTTCCGATTCAAGATTTTTCCATCGGTGCGCGGGCGACGTACGGTCTTCCAAAGCAACGCCGTCTTCTTCGTCGAGGCCGAGCTCGCGGAGGAAAGGCACGATGCCAACGCAAGGTAGTCCCAGGCGCTCTTCCATCGTTGTCACGCCGGGGCGCAAAAGCGATTCATCGCCGCGAAATTTATTGATGACAAAGCCGCGGATGCGCGCGCGATCTTCGGGTTGGAGCAATTCCATCGTTCCGAGCAGCGAGGCGAAGACTCCACCCCGATCGATGTCGCCGACCAGCAAGCAGGCGGCATCGGCAGCATGGGCCATGCGCATGTTGACGATGTCATGGTCGCGTAAATTAATCTCCGCCGGCGAGCCCGCGCCTTCAAGCAACATGAGGTCGTGATTCGCCGACAGCCGTTTGTAAGCGTCGAGCACTGAGGGGAAAAGCTGCTCGACGCGCTGGGTGTGATAGTCCGATGCGCTGACCTGCCCCCAGATCTTCCCAAGCAAAATCACCTGGGCGCCGGTATCCGTCGACGGCTTGAGCAGGACGGGATTCATCTCCACGCATGGAATGACGCCGCAGGCTTCCGCTTGCAATGCTTGCGCGCGACCGATCTCGCCGCCGTCGGGTGTTGCCGCGGAATTGAACGACATGTTCTGCGCCTTGAACGGCGCGACGCGATAACCTTCATCGGAGAAAACGCGTCCCAGCCCCGCGGTAAGAATCGATTTTCCCACGTGCGAAGCGGTGCCCAAAATCATCAAAGCATTTTTGCGGGTCGCGTTCATTTTCGACGTTCCGGCTACGAGCACGAGCCGGTGAAGTAAGACCATTTGATCCAATCGCCGTTTTTTACGAGATACCGTTCAGCAGGAACGTTGGATCTACGACCGTTGACCTCGAAGCGCCAGCCGCGGTCGTTGACGAAATCGTTCTTAATTCCGTCGATCTCTTCGACAAAATGGTCCATGCCATACTTGGGAGAAGTCTTTACCGGCAACCGATGTAGTAATACGTCAAGCACCGTGCTCTTTTCCGGCACGGTGACCACCGCCTCGAACGGTTGCCTTTCTGCGGGTCCAAAGTCGATGGTCACCGTGACTTCGATCATAGAGTTCTCGAACCACATTCCGGCGTCGGAAAACCAGACGTAGTCAGCTCCCGAAGGTCGCGCGCACACCGAGCAAAAAGTTCAGCGGCCGGGCGCGAAAACCGTCCGCTTCCTCGTATTTCCTATTCAATAAATTCTCGATCTTGCCAAACAGGGCGATGTTTTTTACGCCGGGCATTTGCCACGGAAGCGAGTAAGAAGATGCCAGATCCAATATCGCGTAACCCGGCTTGACGATATCGCCAAACGGAGATGCGGCGCGAAAATCGTCGCGGCTGCCGACAACGTTGGCGATCAAGTTCACGTTCAATCCGTCACGCAGATAATTCAAGCTGACGCTTCCGCGATGTCTGGGACGGCGCGGAAGTTTGCCGTCAGCCGTATCCCAGTCGAGGTAAGTATAGTTGGCGTTGATGCTGAGCGACGTGAGGAGCTTAAGGCCTAGAATCCACTCAACGCCGTCGAAGCGCGCCGTGCCGACGTTTTCGGCGCGAAAACAACCGAAAGGATCGCCGGGAATCGGCCGGCCCTCGATGAGATCTTTCACCTCGCGATGAAAATAAGTCAGTCCCAGGGTTACCCGATCGCTCAAGAGGTTTTGTTCCACGCCGGCGTTCAATTCCCAACTTTTCTCCGGCTTGAGATTCGGATTGCCGAATGCCGGACAGCCGAAGCCGGGAGGAAAAAACAACTCATTCAACGTCGGCGCCTTAAAGCCCTTGGCATAACTTGCCTTTAACTTGGTGCCGGTTTCGCGAAAAAGGTATGCGGCGGAAAACGATGGTGTCCATGCCGTGCCGAAGCTCTGGTTGTCGTCCAGGCGAATGCCCGGAATCATAATCAGGCGTCGATCGAGAAATTGAAATTGTTCCTGCAGATAATAGCCCATATTTCTGATCGCTTTGTCGATCTCGCCGAGGGGCAGTCCGTCGGAGCTGCTCGACGTGCTCGCTTTGCGCTGTTTGAACTCCGTGCCGAAGGTGGTCGTGCTCCAGTCGCCAAAGCGATAGTTAGTCTGGAATTCCGCCGTGCTGATTTGCGGCCGGAAGCGGCTGCGGGTGCGGCTGTCGCAGGGGAGACCGAAAAGGCTGCAATCGCTAAGCGGATCGGGATCGTCGCTGTCCTTGATATGTTCTTTAAAAATGGAACCCGAGACGCGATAGTCCCATTCGGGCACAATGCGCTGCTCCCATTCCAACTTTCCCAGATATTGAGATGCCGCTTCGCGCGCATTGGGATCCCGCGCGCCGGACACGAAATTATTGCTGTTGAACAGTCCGACATCGGTCTTGAAAAACTGGAATAATCCCTTGAGCGCGGTACCTTCGGTGAACTTGTAATCCAGCCGTCCCGACGCGTGCAGGTTTCGGTAGTCGTCGTTGACGCTGCGAAATCCGTCGCTCGCCAGACGCGCCACGCTAAACGCGTAGCCGAGTTTTTCTAACTGTCCGCTCAGGTTGATGGTCTGACGGTGGGTCGAGCCGTTGCCGCCCTCGAGCGACACGCCTGCCTCCAGCGGCCCTTGACCTTTCTTGGTAATGATATTGATGACGCCGCCAATTGCTTGCGAGCCATAGAGCGTTCCACCCGCGCCGCGAAGAATTTCGATCCGCTCAACGTTTTCCGTTGTCAGATGGGCAAAATCAAACGCGCCGAGGGTTGTGCTGTTCACCTCGACGCCGTCGATCAAAACCAAAACATGATCCGACTCAGAGCCGCGAATGAATACAGATGTCGTGTTGCCACGGGAACCGGACTGAACGACATCCAGCCCTGGCACGGTGCGCAAAACTTGCAGCACGGTTTCAGCCTGTTGAGCTTGAATGTCCTTGTCCGTGATGACGGTCGCCGAGGTTGTAACTTGCGAAAGGGGTGTTTCCGTACGTGTCGAAGTCACAAACACCGGCGGGAACGTAGGCTCCGCTGATTGAGCTGCGCGCAAGTCAAAGGCCAGAACCGCGCAGAGAAAAAATAAGGCGAGAACAAAAAACTTCACTGGAAACCTCCTTCACCCGCGAAAGGGGCATGTTGTGGGCAGGACGGATAGGTCTCCTGGCTTGAGCTTCAAACCTACTTGCCGCGCCTTCCCATCCCTCGACCGGGCTCGGGACAGTGACGTTAATGCGGCTTTCGTAGCTCTTACAGTTGCGGGGCAGCAGGGGAGTTCTCGGAAAGGCTAACGGCTAAGGGATAAAGGATAAGTTTTTTATCCTTCCGCCTTTTGCCTTTATCCTTTCGCAGTCACCCCTTTCCCTTGCATCCGTCTGCGGTTAATAAGACTTGACCTTTATGACCTCCTAAAACTGTTCATCGAGATTTCGCATCCGCGAGGCGAAATTCGATGGGAATTCGCAGCCAACTTTCGACGGTTTGGTTGCCGTAGCGCGCCGGATGAAAACGCCACCGCCGGATCGCTTCAGCGGCGGCGCGATCCAAAGCATCGCTGCCCGAGCTGCTGTTGATCTCGACGGATTTCGTTCGACCTTGATCATCGACTAGAACGCGCAATAGCACTCGTCCTTCACGACCTTCACTTCGGGCGCTTTCCGGGTAAACCGGTTTGGGCGTGTCGCGATAGCTCGCTTGAGTTAGGGCGATGCCGTTCCCTGATGAACCCTGTCCGTTGCCCGACCCGGAGCCGATGCCGGAAGATTCGAAGCCATTGCCGCCGATGCCGATGCTGCCCGTGCCGTAGGCAGTCGCGTCATTTCCCATGGAACCAAATGTAGCGGTGCCATTGGTTTCGGGAGAGTTTACGATCGCCGAAACTAACGCAACGCTGTTGTCGTTGAGCCTTACCGGTGCTTCGGCGTGTAAAGCTTGCGGCTCTGGAGTGCTGGTCGGGTTCAATTCCATTCCAGGCTGAAAGGTGCGCGGCGTGCTGCCATTCGATTTCGAACCAGCTCGCGACGCGGCGGTGCTGCTCGCGCCTTCGCGGCCTCCGCCGTGCTCCATTGGTAGAATCTTCACATGGATGAACTGCACTTGGTTTGGGGGGTAAAATGAAACTGGATACACTAGTGCCGCTGCGTGTAAACCCAGGGATAGAACAAAGAACGAGGCCAGTTTCATCTTGATCCGCTCACTGGCCTCAGCAAAAAGGGGAGATCATAGAACCTTTCTCTCTTCTCCGGAGAGGCCGGTCGATCTGCTCTGGGCAGGTTTCCTGACTCAGGCTTTTTTCTACTCGCCGCGCCTTCCCGCCCGTCGCTTCCGCTCAGGACAGTGGCTTGGTTGCGGCTTTCGTAGCCGTCACAGTGGCGGGACCGCGCCGGATTTGCACCGGACTTCCCTATGAACCCAGAGCTGTGATTTGATTCAGGCAAAAATTACAACGAGTGAAAAATGCTGTCAAGAGAAACGTTCACCGTTTGACGATTCTCCTTTCCCTCTAGAGAATTAGCCAGAACAAGATCGGGATCGTCAGGATTGAGGTCAACGTGCTGATCACGACAATGGATGCCGCTAGTCCTGGATCTTGGCGATATTTTTCGGCGAGGACGAAGGTAACCACCTGCGGCCGGAAGAGCGCCGTATAAAAGTAGAACCTGTCGGTTTACGCCCGAGGCGGTTGCAGGAGGCGGTCGCCGGTCTTTAGAGCGAGGCTAACAGGATGAGGCTAATCACCTCCCCGAGCTCGACGATGGCGCCGAAGTTCTCGTGTCTCAGGACGGCGTGCCGCCGATGCAGCAGAGCCCGTGTCATCAATGTAAAGAGCGACAGCAAGAATCCGACCCAAAGTCCCTTGCGACCGAGAAAATAAATGGTGAGTGTTAGCGTCCCTATTGTCGCGAGGATGAGATGCCAAAATTTTACATTTTCCGCGATGAGACGCGGCGCTTCCTCACAGCGGTCATGGTAACCGTAGATGAAAATTACCAGCGACCATCGCGCCAGGACCGGCGTTAGCAACAAGCTCAAAGTGAGCTTTTCATCCATGCTGTCTGCGGCAGCAACCTTGAAAAAAATCACCAGTACAATCGCGACAAACCCCAAACTTGCGTTCGCGTGGCTCTGTTCGGCGGGCGTTTTCAGCGTGATTCCGTCAAAAGTATGTTTCAATCCTTCAAGATGAATGCCGCCGGTGGCGC